>NZ_JAQHXR010000027.1 GCF_027859255.1 Helicobacter ibis | reverse complement strand
GGCAATGGAAGAGGTTAGCTTGCCTATATTTTGTGTTTTCTTAGTCATTTTGAGAGGTTGGAAGGTTGGACTCTTGTGGGAGAAAGTTTCATTGTATATTGTGCATCTATCTTTGCAATTTAAAGAGGAAGAAGGCCAGGGTTTTGCAGACATCCTTGTGGATTCTTGTGGATTGTAGTGTTGATGGTGTGTTCTCTACATGTTATTGTAAGTTTGTTTATGTATTCTAC
>NZ_JAQHXR010000026.1 GCF_027859255.1 Helicobacter ibis | reverse complement strand
AAATTATATTCTTTGCTAGATCCTTGAGAGCTTTTTTTCAAAGCTAAAAAATTTAAACCCGAAATCACACAATCAAGTAAAGAATCAATCGCACTAGAAAGCACCGCAACAGAACCCGAAGCTAAACCTACTATAAATTTAACAATAGCTAAAAAAACAGCACATACACTTGCGATGATGGTTGCGCTTTTTTGCAAATTCATCTTTGACCTTCATAGCGGTTTTGACAAGAACAATGC
>NZ_JAQHXR010000025.1 GCF_027859255.1 Helicobacter ibis | reverse complement strand
ATCTACTCCTAAATAAGATAAAATAAAGCCTATTTAAAATAAACTTATTGAAAATATATCTATAATTTTCTTTAAACAAAATAAAAAATTTCTATTTAACAATAAAAATTATTATAGGATAAATTATCTCTTAAATATTTATTTCAGGGTTTTTTGCTATCATTTTATAAAGTTTATAAAATCAGGATAAAAAGTAAATGGAAAATTTAATAATCTATCTTTTGGCTTATCTTATAGGTGCTATAC
>NZ_JAQHXR010000024.1 GCF_027859255.1 Helicobacter ibis | reverse complement strand
AACTTATATTTAACAAAGGAACTAAATGCCAGCTGATTTGAATGATTATTTTAACAAAAAAAACAATCAAAACAACAATAAGCAAAATTTAAATTTCAAAGCTCCTGAATTTAACTTCAAAGGTTTTGGAAAATTTTCTCCATTAATTTATAGTGCGATTGCGATTATTTTAGTTTTTGCGCTTTTTAAGCCTTTTGCAATAGTTAATTCAGGGGAAATGGGGATCAAGTCTACCACAGGTAAATAC
>NZ_JAQHXR010000023.1 GCF_027859255.1 Helicobacter ibis | reverse complement strand
CTCATAAGTAGGCTTATAATGTACTTGTACACCTATGCCTAAATTCAATAATTTTTCAAAAATAATCTCTTTTTGGCAATAAAACTCAGGATAAAGTAAAATAGGATATAAATGTCTTGAGCTTTTTTTATAATCTTTGATTTTTATAGTGCTAAAATAAGGATTTTTTTCAAATTCTTTATCATAAAAACTTGTGATGATTTCTCTTTTTTCTAGCATATTATCAAGTTTTTTAAGCTGATTTATACCC
>NZ_JAQHXR010000022.1 GCF_027859255.1 Helicobacter ibis | reverse complement strand
ATATTACACTATAAAACCTAAAAAGTAAATATAAGTTTATTAATCATTTATTATTTTTTTAATAAGAGAAAAAAAGTATTATTTTTTTATATAATTTTATTTACTATTATAAAAATAAAATAAATTTTAATAAAAGAAATACTAAAATATTAAATACTAGAAAATAAGGTAGGTGTATTATGCAAATTCAACCATCAATGTATATTAATAGAGAACTTTCTTGGCTTGCATTTAACTCCCGTGTTTTAGATC
>NZ_JAQHXR010000021.1 GCF_027859255.1 Helicobacter ibis | reverse complement strand
AAAGATAGGTTATTTTTTCCTAAAATATAAGCTAAATTGGACTCAAAAATTTTTCTTACTTCACCTAAAGAAATGTTTTCTATGCTTGAAGTGAGTTTTATACTAGTAGTTTTATTGTGTCTGTTAATTAAAGAAAGATCTTTTTTATAAGAAAAGCTAGCAATACTAGCAAGCTTTATACTTTCATTATTATGATTTTTAAGTTCTATTAGCTCTAAACTAGTTGGATTTTGCTTAAAAGCTTCATCAAAGC
>NZ_JAQHXR010000020.1 GCF_027859255.1 Helicobacter ibis | reverse complement strand
AAGTAAAATTAGCTTTGATTAAAGAATTTAAGACAAATTATCCGCAACTAGAAATCATTTCTTTAGATCTTAACACTCAATCAAGTTTGCCTGCTGATTTTAATCAATACATTTTTTTAAAACTAGGTAATCATAATTTTGATAGAGCAGATGGTTTTGTAAAGGCTGAATTTAAAACTCCAGAGCAGTTTAAAAAAAATATATTTTTTAAGTATTTTTTAAAGGCAAAATTAGAAGTTTTACAAACCACGCGTCCTATTG
>NZ_JAQHXR010000019.1 GCF_027859255.1 Helicobacter ibis | reverse complement strand
AGTTTTAGTTAAGTGTTTTGGACCACTTGCATCAGCTGTGATAAATGGTAAATTAATATTAGTTTCATTAGCTGAACTTAATTCTTTTTTAGCATTTTCAGCTGCTTCTTTTAATCTTTGTAAAGCCATTACATCGTTTTTAAGATCAATACCTGTTTCATCTTTAAACTCATTTGCTAAAAAGTCGATTAATTTATTATCAAAATCATCACCACCTAAAAATGCATTACCGCCAGTTGCTAAAACTTCTACAACATTATCAC
>NZ_JAQHXR010000018.1 GCF_027859255.1 Helicobacter ibis | reverse complement strand
ATGATGTATTTTGGATTTAAACTAAAGCGAACTGGATCGCCTTGTCCACTATATGGAATAGGACCAGTGCTTACGAAAGCTTGAAATACATTTGAAGCTACAATAAAAGCAACAATAACCATAGCAGCTAAGTTAAATTTAGTTAATTTTCTAAAGCTTGCGCCTTCCATTTCTTTTTCAAATGAGCCAAATTTTGGAGCAAAAGCAAAAATAACACCAAGCAATAAAACCACAGCCCAAAATACCACTTCAGCCCAAAAATAAGTA
>NZ_JAQHXR010000017.1 GCF_027859255.1 Helicobacter ibis | reverse complement strand
AATTTCAGATTGTGAGTTAGGTCAATTTGGCAAGTTAAACAAAAATATAGCAAAAAGTGAAATTTTAGAAAAGTTAGAAACAAAATTAGATTCTAAGCGTCGCATATCATGTAAAGATGCTTTAGAATGTGCTAAAAACTTTAATATGGCTGATATTAGAGCTACACTTAAAACTTATAAAATTGATGTTAAATACTGTGAACTTGGTTGTTTTGAAGAAAAAAAAGGTAAAAAATTTCATATAAAAAGTAAAATTTGGATAGAAAATTCTGA
>NZ_JAQHXR010000016.1 GCF_027859255.1 Helicobacter ibis | reverse complement strand
ATCATAACTCCAAGCGAATATTTAGGAAATTTAATCACTCTTTTAAATCGCAAACGCGGTATGCAGGTTAAGATGGATTATATTACCCCTGAGCGTGTTTTACTTGAGTATGATATACCTTTAAATGAAATCGTTATGGACTTTTACGATAAACTCAAATCACTCACTAAAGGCTATGCTAGTTTTGATTATGAGCCTATTGAATTTAGAGTGGGTGATCTTGTAAAACTTGATATTAAAGTAGCTGGTGAAAATGTTGATGCACTAAGCATCAT
>NZ_JAQHXR010000015.1 GCF_027859255.1 Helicobacter ibis | reverse complement strand
ATTCACGCGTCTGAATAATGCGTTGACGCGACTCACCAGTACTTTCGGGCTAATGGGTTTGCTTACATAATCATCAGCACCCGTTTCCAGTCCTTTAATTTGAGAGGCTTCATCACTGAGAGCGGTTAGGAAAATGATCAAAGTATCCTGAAACAAAGGTTGTGAACGGAGTATCTGGCAAACTTCCACACCCGTTTTTTTGGGCATCATGATATCCAAAATGATCAGGTCGGGATGAATTTGCTTGGCTTTTTCGATGGCTTCGTTTCCATCTTTGGCGGTGTAGACC
>NZ_JAQHXR010000014.1 GCF_027859255.1 Helicobacter ibis | reverse complement strand
ACAGCAAAAGCAATAGAAAGTGGTGATCTAACAGCAAGAATAATTGAAAATCCTGCTAATCCTCAATTAGTAGAATTAAAAAATGTTCTAAATAAAATGCTTGATGTATTACAAAGTAAAATTGGTTCTAATATGAATGAAATAACTAGAGTATTTGATAGTTATAAATCATTAGACTTTACAACAGAAGTAAAAGATGCTAAAGGTGATGTAGAAGTAACAACAAATATATTAGGTGAAGAAATAAAAACAATGCTTAGAGCATCAGCAAGCTTTGCACAAGATCTAGCTAAACAATCTGAAGAATTAAAAACATCTATGCAAAGACTAACAGAAGGAAGTCAATCTCAAGCAAGTTCTTTACAACAATCAGCAGCTGCCATAGAAGAGATAA
>NZ_JAQHXR010000013.1 GCF_027859255.1 Helicobacter ibis | reverse complement strand
AAGGAGTAGGAAAGCTAATTGATGAGACTGCAATTGGTGGGTTTATAAGGAATCTGCCAAGTCAAAATCTAAGAGGTGCAGAAGAGATTCTATCTCACTCAATCACAAAGGAGCAAAGAGAAGCTATAAAGAAGTTTGGCGAAGAATTTGGTGGGAGCTTAAAAAGAGGAGATGGGAATTTAGATAGCTTAATAAATGCAACAAACAATCTACCACCACTATTTCAAAGCACTGCAGGGAAGATTTTAGAATCTCTAAATAAACCAACTCTAAAGAGCAGTCATATTGAACTGCTTTATTTTTATTGCAGATTTTTAGAGATTTATATCTTGTATTTAATCGCAAAAATATGAGTTAGTGTTGGATTAGGAGATAAAATGAAGCTTTAAAAGAGGGAATATTGTAAAAGATTGTAAAAAAA
>NZ_JAQHXR010000012.1 GCF_027859255.1 Helicobacter ibis | reverse complement strand
AAATTTCTAATTAGATTTATTAATATGATTTTTAGAGTTATTATTTAGTTATAGTTTGTTTAGTTAATACAAAAAAGTTTATTTATTAGGTGGTTAAGCAACTAAATCTTTTAGGGTTTCTTTGTATATTTATTTAAATAAAAATAATGTTTTATAATAAGTTAATTAATGTAGATGATGATTCTTGTAATATACTTTATAGAGTAATCTTGAATTATTATTTTATAGTTTTTATAATATTTCCTGTATGTGTTTTATAGTAAGTTATGTTGTTAGAATTTAATGTATTGGTTATGGATTTATATATGGTTTGTTTGGTGAGTGCATAAATCTAAATAAAATAAAAAGAAGAAAATCAATTGTTGATTTTTATAAATGGAAATAACGGCGGAAATGTAAAGGTCCTCTCAAGCACAGGAGAGGAGTTAGCTAGACATGAGTTTTCTGGGAAGATTCTAAGAGATTTAAAGGTATCGCAAAACCAAAGCCTAGAAGGAGTAGGAAAGCTAATTGATGAGACTGCAATTGGTGGGTTTATAAGGAATCTGCCAAGTCAAAATCTAAGAGGT
>NZ_JAQHXR010000011.1 GCF_027859255.1 Helicobacter ibis | reverse complement strand
CTTAAGCTTCTTTCGTTATACTTTCATTCCTTTTTTGTTGATTTTTCTTTATGAGCTTTCAATAATAAAGAGGTGTTATTTAACTTTACTTTTTAATCATTACTTAGTTTGTAAGTTAGTTTATTTTTGAATTACTTATTTATACTATTTGTATATGTTATTCATAACATAACACATATAGATACATAATTAATAGTGTTTATATACATAATAAATTATATTTAGTATTTAAATATCAATTATTAAGTATCAAGCATTAAGTATATCAATTATAAATAATCAACTTAAATATACAAGTATATATAACTATATATAACAAGTATATGCAATATGCAATCTATGTATATACAATAAATTAAATAATGATTTTTAGGATTTGTAAGTTAAAAGATCTTTGACAACTAAGCAGGAATGATAAAAGAACTAAATATTTTTTCATTTCTAAATAACTCATAATACATAACTCATTTATACTTTTGAGATTCATAAATTTTGAGAATTTAGGATAAACAATCCATACATAAACTAGTTAAGTATTTATTGATTAAATATTATAGATAGTTTGCATATCTTGTATATATAAATATATCTATAATTATTATCTATACTTTAACTATAAACTTTACGGATAGTTTTGCCATTTATTTTTATATTTGGCTCAAACTTCCTATTTTTTATGGAGAGTTTGATCCTGGCTCAGAGTGAACGCTGGCGGCGTGCCTAATACATGCAAGTCGAACGATGAAGCTCTAGCTTGCTAGAGTGGATTAGTGGCGCACGGGTGAGTAATGCATAGGTAACATGCCCCATAGTCTGGGATAGCCACTGGAAACGGTGATTAATACCGGATACTCCTTACGAGGGAAAGTTTTTCGCTATGGGATTGGCCTATGTCCTATCAGCTTGTTGGTGAGGTAATGGCTCACCAAGGCTATGACGGGTATCCGGCCTGAGAGGGTGATCGGACACACTGGAACTGAGACACGGTCCAGACTCCTACGGGAGGCAGCAGTAGGGAATATTGCTCAATGGGGGAAACCCTGAAGCAGCAACGCCGCGTGGAGGATGAAGGTTTTCGGATTGTAAACTCCTTTTGTTAGAGAAGATTATGACGGTATCTAACGAATAAGCACCGGCTAACTCCGTGCCAGCAGCCGCGGTAATACGGAGGGTGCAAGCGTTACTCGGAATCACTGGGCGTAAAGAGCGCGTAGGCTGGCTAGCAAGTCAGATGTGAAATCCTATAGCTTAACTATAGAACTGCATTTGAAACTATTAGCCTAGAGTATGGGAGAGGTAGGTGGAATTCTTGGTGTAGGGGTAAAATCCGTAGATATCAAGAGGAATACTCATTGCGAAGGCGACCTGCTGGAACATTACTGACGCTGATGCGCGAAAGCGTGGGGAGCAAACAGGATTAGATACCCTGGTAGTCCACGCCCTAAACGATGAATGCTAGTTGTTGTGGAGCTTGTCTCTGCAGTAATGCAGCTAACGCATTAAGCATTCCGCCTGGGGAGTACGGTCGCAAGATTAAAACTCAAAGGAATAGACGGGGACCCGCACAAGCGGTGGAGCATGTGGTTTAATTCGAAGATACGCGAAGAACCTTACCTAGGCTTGACATTGATAGAATCTGCTAGAGATAGCGGAGTGCCCTTTTAGGGAGCTTGAAAACAGGTGCTGCACGGCTGTCGTCAGCTCGTGTCGTGAGATGTTGGGTTAAGTCCCGCAACGAGCGCAACCCTCGTCCTTAGTTGCTAACAATTCGGTTGAGCACTCTAAGGAGACTGCCTTCGCAAGGAGGAGGAAGGTGAGGATGACGTCAAGTCATCATGGCCCTTACGCCTAGGGCTACACACGTGCTACAATGGGAAGTACAAAAAGACGCAATACCGCGAGGTGGAGCAAATCTCAAAAACTTCTCTCAGTTCGGATTGCTCTCTGCAACTCGAGAGCATGAAGCTGGAATCGCTAGTAATCGTGAATCAGCCATGTCACGGTGAATACGTTCCCGGGTCTTGTACTCACCGCCCGTCACACCATGGGAGTTGTATTCGCCTTAAGTCGGAATGCCAAACTGGCTACCGCCCACGGCGGATGCAGCGACTGGGGTGAAGTCGTAACAAGGTAACCGTAGGTGAACCTGCGGTTGGATCACCTCCTTTCAAGAGATATAATCAAATATTCACTTATTTGATTTAAGTTCTTTTACCTGCTTAGTTTTCAGAGATTTTTTAACTATATTTAGGGGCTTATAGCTCAGGTGGTTAGAGCGCACCCCTGATAAGGGTGAGGTCAGAGGTTCAAGTCCTCTTAAGCCCACCATAAGGGGAATTAGCTCAGCTGGGAGAGCGCCTGCTTTGCACGCAGGAGGTCAGCGGTTCGATCCCGCTATTCTCCACCAGTCCTATATACATTAAAGAAAGTCTAATGTGAGATTTAAAATCTATATAGATTATATAAGTTTCACATTAGACTTTAGTCTAAGTGTTATTTGAAAATTCATTGTTAAAGCCTATAATAGTATTAACTACAATCACGCATAAAAACCAAAGTTGTTTTAATGATACATTCATTAAGGCAGTGGCGTTAGAATATAAAGTCAGTTAAGCTTGTAAAGGGCAAATGGTGGATGCCTTGGGTAGTAGAGGCGATGAAGGACGTACTAGACTGCGATAAGCTATGGGGAGCTGTCAAGATGCTTTGATCCATAGATTTCCGAATGGGGCAACCCAATGTATTGAGAGATACATTACCTTAAATGGAGCGAACCTAGTGAAGTGAAACATCTCAGTAACTAGAGGAAAAGAAATCAAACGAGATTCTCTTAGTAGCGGCGAGCGAACGGGGAATAGGGCAAACCAAGTGCTTGCACTTGGGGTTGAGGACTGCAACATCCACTGAAATACTCTAATAGAACATTCTGGAAAGTATAGCCATAGAGGGTGATAGCCCCGTATATGAAAGAGTATTTCTAGGTAGCAGGATCCAGAGTAGGTCAGGACACGTGAAATCCGGGCTGAAGCTGGGGGGACCACCCTCCAACCCTAAATACTACTACTACACCGATAGCGAACCAGTACCGTGAGGGAAAGGTGAAAAGAACCGCAGTGAGCGGAGTGAAATAGAACCTGAAACCATTTGCCTACAATCATTCGGAGCCCTATGATACATCCCATAAAGTTTTACTTTATGTGGTGTATCCCATTAACTAATATTAGTGGGATCCCTATAAAATTTTAAAATTTTATGGGGTGTATCAGGGTGACGGACTGCCTTTTGCATAATGATCCTGCGAGTTGTGGTATCTGGCAAGGTTAAACTAATGTGAAGCCGTAGCGAAAGCGAGTCTTAATAGGGCGATTAGTCAGATGCTTCAGACCCGAAGCTGAGTGATCTATCCATGGCCAAGTTGAAAGTGGGGTAACACCCACCGGAGGACTGAACTCGTACCCATTGAAACGGGTTGGGATGAGCTGTGGATAGGGGTGAAAGGCCAATCAAACTCAGTGATAGCTGGTTCTCTTCGAAATATATTTAGGTATAGCCTCAAGTGATAGTAATAGGGGGTAGAGCTCTGATTGGGCTAGGGCTGCTCACCGCGGTACCAACCCCTGTCAAACTACGAATACCTATTGCCGTATCTTGGGAGTCAGGCGGTGGGTGATAAAATCAATCGTCAAGAGGGAAACAACCCAGACTACCAACTAAGGTCCCAAAGTTCTATTCTAAGTGGAAAATGATGTGAAGTTACTCAGACAACCAGGAGGTTGGCTTAGAAGCAGCCATCCTTTAAAGATAGCGTAACAGCTCACTGGTCTAGTGATTTTGCGCAGAAAATATAACGGGGCTAAGATAGACACCGAAGTTGTAGATTGTGCTGATGCACAGTGGTAGAAGAGCGTTCATATTGCGTCGAAGGTATACCGGTAAGGAGTGCTGGAGCGATATGAAGTGAGCATGCAGGAATGAGTAGCGATAAAAGTGGTGAGAATCCACTTCGCCGTAAATCTAAGGTTTCCTACGCTATGCTCGTCATCGTAGGGTTAGTCGGGTCCTAAGACAAGTCCGAAAGGGGTAGTCGATGGAAAATAGGTTAATATTCCTATACCAACATTAGTGTGCGATGGGGGGACGCATAGGGTCAAGACAAGCTGACGGATAGAAGTGTCAGTCGAAGGGTGCAAGTTAGGAGATTGGTAAATCCGCTCCCGTATCCCAAACCCGACAGGCTCTTTGAAGTCTTCGGATGGATAAGAGAATTGTTAAGATCGTCGTGCCAAGAAAAGCCTCTAAGTTTAGCTAATGTTGCCCGTACCGTAAACCGACACAGGTAGATGAGATGAGTATTCTAAGGCGCGTGAAAGAACTCTCTTTAAGGAACTCTGCAAACTAGCACCGTAAGTTCGCGATAAGGTGTGCCTACGCAAGTAGGTCTCAGCAAAGAGTCCCTCCCGACTGTTTACCAAAAACACAGCACTTTGCAAACTCGTAAGAGGAAGTATAAGGTGTGACGCCTGCCCGGTGCTCGAAGGTTAAGAGGATTAGTCAGCAGCAATGTGAAGCTTTGAATTGAAGCCCGAGTAAACGGCGGCCGTAACTATAACGGTCCTAAGGTAGCGAAATTCCTTGTCGGTTAAATACCGACCTGCATGAATGGCGTAACGAGATGGGAGCTGTCTCAAAGAGTGATTCAGTGAAATTGTAGTGGAGGTGAAAATTCCTCCTACCCGCGGCAAGACGGAAAGACCCCGTGGACCTTTACTACAGCTTGGCACTGCCGATGGGAGCATTATGCGCAGCATAGGTGGGAGGCTTTGAAATCTTTACTCCGGTAGAGATGGAGCCATCGTTGAGATACCACCCTTAATGTTTCTGTCTGCTAACTGGCTTATGTTATCCATAAGCAGGACAATGCCTGGTGGGTAGTTTGACTGGGGCGGTCGCCTCCTAAAAAGTAACGGAGGCTTGCAAAGGTTGGCTCAAAATGGTTGGAAATCATTTGTAGAGTGTAATGGCATAAGCCAGCCTGACTGAAAGACAAACAAGTCAAGCAGAGACGAAAGTCGGTCATAGTGATCCGGTGATTCTGTGTGGAAGGGTCATCGCTCAAAGGATAAAAGGTACCCCGGGGATAACAGGCTGATCTCCCCCAAGAGCTCACATCGACGGGGAGGTTTGGCACCTCGATGTCGGCTCATCGCATCCTGGGGCTGGAGCAGGTCCCAAGGGTATGGCTGTTCGCCATTTAAAGCGGTACGCGAGCTGGGTTCAGAACGTCGTGAGACAGTTCGGTCCCTATCTGCCGTGGGCGTAGGAAAGTTGAGGAGATCTGTCCCTAGTACGAGAGGACCGGGATGGACATACCACTGGTGTAGCTGTTGTCCTGCTATGGGCATCGCAGCGTAGCTACGTATGGATGTGATAAACGCTGAAAGCATCTAAGCGTGAAGCCAACTCCAAGATTAACTTTCCCTGAAGGTCGCAGGAAGACTACCTGCTTGATAGGGTAGGGGTGTAAGCATAGTAATATGTTTAGCTGACTACTACTAATAGACCGATTGGCTTAATTGATAATAAACCACTGCCTTAATGAGTGTATAACTCAACTTTGTAAGATATGTAGTTGTTATAGGTTTATTTGCATTCTAATCTTCGTGCTAATAGAGAAGAGGTCCCACCTAGCTCCATTCCGAACCTAGAAGTTAAGCTCTTCTTCGCTGATGATACTGCTCCTTTCAGGAGTGGTAAAGTAGGACGGTGCGGAGATTAGAGTGCAAAGAGATGAATTTACTACTATTCTTTTATATTCTTCATATATTATTTAATTTAATTTATTTGGTTTTTATATGTTTATGGTTTTAGTCTTTAGTAAAATCATTTATATAAAGTGTGTTTGTATAAAAAATATTGTTATATCATTCTAATCTTTTATAAAATATACTTTAAAGTAACCCTAGTTATTTAATAGCTTGATACTCTTTAGCATAGCTTTATTTTTAAAATCTGTTTTTATTTATTATAAATTAGAAGTACTCTCTTACTATCTTTAGCTCTTTTATATCTTTAGAGCCAAAGTGTAAATTACTCTTGTTGCATATTACTAATAATCTTTTTAGAGATTTTTTATTATCTTATATGTGTTTGGTTAAATTAATATGCGTGAAGTAATAAATTAGAATAGCTACTAAGTTTAATATCATTGATAGTTTATATATCTTTTAGCTTTAAAATCTTGTAGTTATTTATAAAAATATAACACTCTAGTTTTTTTAGATTCTATTATTCTTTTTACTATATCTTTTTTAGTATATATCCTTTTAGTTGGTAGATTCTAATTTATTTGTGTAAATTTCTAATTAGATTTATTAATATGATTTTTAGAGTTATTATTTAGTTATAGTTTGTTTAGTTAATACAAAAAAG
>NZ_JAQHXR010000010.1 GCF_027859255.1 Helicobacter ibis | reverse complement strand
TGCTGTTAGATCACCACTTTCTATTGCTTTTGCTGTTTCTGCAGATTGAGCTATTGCTTTTTGATCTTGGATTAGAGATGCTTTTATTTTTTCTACATTGCCATTAATCATTGTTCCCATTTTACCTATTTCGTCATTTGCTCTTATTTTTAATGGCTTAGGATCTACCTTTTCATGATTCAAGAATCTAAAGAATGTCTCAAGCGAATTCAACAGCAATGGGATTCTGGAGCCTACAATCATATTTATAATCATATATACCATAAATAAAATAACCACCAATAAAACTGCGGAAACAATAACAATTGTAGTTTGAACCTCCCTTAATGGTTCAAATACTGATTTACTAGGTGCAGTAAGCAATATAGACCATCTGCTTGAATTCCCTATAGTCGCAAAAGATGAAATACTAACAAAGCCTTGTATGCCAGCGCTTGATACATAATTATCTAGAATAATATTCTTATTATTCTTAACAGCTTCATCTATAATTCTTGCAGATTCATGTGTTCTGCCTTGTGAATAAGGTTTGAGTATCAACTTTGGATTAGAATGCAATGTAATTATGCCAGAATCGCTAATTAATGCTCTAGTATTACCTTTATACAAATCAAGAGAAGGATCTTGGAGTAAATCTCCAAAAACAATCAAATTAAATGTAAAGCCGACAACACCTATATAATTTTGATTTTTATCAAATATAGGCATAGCGATGTTTAGCCCCAAAAATTTTCCATTGCCAAAATCAAGCTCATTTGGTTCACCAACATACACAGTGTTTAAATCCCCATTTTTAGCACTTTTTTCTATTTCAGATATTATAGGTGATTGTCTAAAGCTATCTTTAAACTGCAAAACTTCCAAACCTCCTGCATTCATCAGATCCTTATCAACCAAAATAACACCAAAATTTCCACTCTCACTCAAATAACGACTATCAATATTGTAGCTAGATATAATATTTTTGTCATTTAATGAAAAGAAAGCATAGTCCGCATAAGCAGAGCCATCAAAACTATTTTTAAGCAAAATTTCTAATTCACTTACGCTAATATTGCCCTTATCTTTTATTGTAGAATTTATTGTTCTAGATACTGCCTTTGTTAAAGCTATTGTTTCATTTAATGAACCTTGTATAAAATTTGCATATCTATTAGTTGCTTCTTGCATTGTAACTCTAACGCTAGCATCTATACTGCTTTCAATCTTAAGAGATATAATATATGCCAATATTACAATCATAACAAGTATACTAACTGCAACAGATGTTACTAGCTTCATACCAATATTCATATTTTTAAACACTTGATTCTCCCATATTTATTTACGAGCAGAAATTGTATTTAAACCAATATTATAGACAATTAAAATATGTAAAAATTATTTTCCTGATTTTGCTACATAAATATGTATGGTACAGTAAGTACTATATCTTGTTTTTATTATTTTGAATTCATAGGTATTGTGAAGCCAGCTTTTACATCTACATTATTTGACAGAAGTATAAATTTTGTTCCAAATATTTTTGTAGCATGGTTATAAGCTATATGTATTACAAATGCAGATATGGATTCTCTTGATAATGCTTGTATGTTATGCATTATGCTAGAAGTTTATTGATATATGAAGCTATACATAAAAGTATCATAAGTACAAAAACTATGTCATTGTATAGAGTTATTTTGTTTGGCAATAACTATTAAAGCTCAATTGTGTTCTTTATCTTTATGTAATATTCTAAGTGTTGGTTGATATCTGTTTTTATTAATGTTTGATTGCATTTTAATTGTGCTGTTTTCACTTTTATGCTTTAACTATATCATTTACATTTGAGCATAGTACAAACCAAAATATAACAATCTCGATGAATTATCCCAGTTTTTAAAACTTTAATACAATAAACACTTGTCACTCGATTAAAATACATGCTATTCTAATTATAGAATACTAAAATTTATTCATTTTGTAGTTAAAACATACGATTACCTATCATTCTAGATGATTTTTGATTGTTTTTATTAAAAATTACAATATCAGTATCTAATTCTAATGCTCTAGTTTTTGTTCTCATCTTCTCTGTGAGAATCTCGCTTATAGCTACATTTTGACATATGTATGATTTCATATATCAATTTGATTGCTACAAAACATTTATTACTACAAATCTATCTTAGCTTATCCTTTAATAACTCATTTACTCTTGCTGGATTTGCACCTTTGGAGTTTTTCATCACTTGCCCTACAAAAAATCCAAAAAGTTTATCTTTGCCACTTTTATACTCTGCTACCTTATCTTCATTTGCGTTTAACACAGATTCTATAGCACTTAAAATTGCTCCATCATCATTGATTTGTGCCAAGCCCATAGAATCTATTAGGTTATCTACATCTCCACCTTTTTTCTCAACTAAGATATCAAGGATTTCTTTAGCACTTTTACCACTTACTTTTCCTTCATCTATGCGTTTGACCAAAGTTGCTAGAGTGCCAGAATCTATCCCACAAGTCTGCAATGTATTATTCCCCTTTAACCTCCCTAAAAGCTCTGTTGTTAGCCAAGTTACAGATCCTTTAGCACTTGCTCCTTTTTCTAGCATATCTTCAAAATAAAGTGCCATTTCAAGCTCACTTGTAAGTACGATTGCATCAGCTTCTTTGATGCCAAAATCTTTTACATATCTTGCTCTTTTTTCATCTGGCATTTCTGGGATCTTTTTGCCTTCATTCATTAGCTCTTCATCAATAAAAACAGGCAATAAATCAGGATCTGGGAAATAGCGATAATCTGCTGCTTCTTCTTTGCCTCTCATAGATCTTGTGGTACCTTTGTTTGTATCAAAAAGCCTTGTCTCTTGCACAACTTCATCTTCATATTTACCATCTTCCCAAGCTTCAATCTGTCGCTCAACCTCGTATTCTATGGCTTTTTGGATAAATTTAAAGGAATTTAGATTCTTAATCTCTACTCTAGTATAAAGCTTAGAATCTCCTTTAGGACGGATAGATACATTTGCATCACATCTAAAGCTGCCTTCTTGCATGTTTGCATCACTAATGCCTAAGAATCTAACAATCGAGTGAAGCTTCTTAAGATACGCAATAGCCTCATCGCTACTTTTCATATCAGGCTCACTTACAATCTCTAAAAGTGGAGTGCAAGCACGATTTAAATCTACTTTAGAATAGCTATCTTCATGGATATTCTTTCCTGCATCTTCTTCCATGTGGGCTCTAGTTACGCCGATTATTTTTTTCTCTCCATTCACTTCTATTTCTATCTCGCCTCTGCCAACTATTGGAATCTCAAATTGACTGATTTGATACGCCTTTGGCAAATCTGGGTAAAAGTAGTTTTTTCTAGCAAAGATAGAATTTTGATTAATTTTTGCATTAATTGCTGTGCCAAAAGAAATAGCCTTTTTTACTACTTCTTTATTAAGCACTGGCAGGGCTCCGGGTAAGCCTAGACATGTAGGACATACATTTTTATTAGGCTCTTCTCCAAAGCTAGTAGCACAAGAGCAGAAAATTTTGGTTTTGGTATTTAGTTGGACATGCACTTCAAGACCGATAATTGTTTCAAAAGCTGACATAAAAAATCCTCTAAAAAATAAAACTAAGTATAGCAAAAATTAAACTACAAAAGGCTACAATGTTTATTTTAAGGATATTATATGCTGATTTTAAACTCAAAAGATTCTAATTTTAAGATAGGTTTTGCAGAGATTTTACAAAGAGCAAAACTAGATATAACAAACCTAGAACCAAAGGTAAAAGAAATCCTAGATTCTGTCAAAAATAGCGGATTTTTAGCAATAAAAGAACAAATATCGAAGTTTGACCTTTGGAATCCAACTTGCGAAAATGATTTTATTATCCCTACACTTTCAATGAAAGAAGCCTATGAGAATCTAGATTCCACTCTTAAAGAAGCACTGCATGTAGCATATAATCGAATCTATAATTTCCACTCTAAGCAAATGCCAAAAACTTGGCTTACATTTGAAGATAATGGAAATATTCTAGGTCAAAAAGTTAGCCCAATACAAAAAGCAGGATTGTATATCCCGGGAGGAAAGGCAGCATATCCTAGCTCACTACTTATGAATGCGATTCCAGCAATAGTTGCAGGTGTAGAAGATATAATCGTGTGCACTCCAGCACCAGAAAATAAAGTAAATCCTCTTCTTTTAGCAGCAATGCATATTTGTAATATCAAGCATGCTTATAAAATAGGTGGTGCAACTGCAATTGCAACAATGGCATATGGAGCTAATTTTTTAGACAAAGTCGATGTAATAACAGGTCCTGGAAATATATATGTAGCTATTGCCAAAAAGCTCGTATTTGGTGAAGTAAATATTGATATGATAGCAGGACCAAGTGAAATAGGAATCCTAGCAGATGGAGAGTTTAACACAGAATATGTAGCATTAGATTTACTCTCACAAGCAGAGCATGATGAAATGGCAAGTTCTATTTTAGTAACTACAAACGAACCTTTGGCACATGAAGTATCAAAGCTTATAGAAAGTAACTTGCAAAATTTACCAAAAAAGCATATAGCAGAACAATCAATCAACAACAGAGGAGCTATAATAATCGCTCAAAATCTAAAAGAAGCAATAAGCCTTATGAATGAAATAGCACCAGAACACTTGGAAATTTTAGCAGAAAATCCACTAGAGATTCTAAGCGAGATAAAACATGCAGGTGCTATATTTTTAGGGGAAAACACGCCAGAACCTATAGGAGACTATATAGCAGGACCAAATCACACTCTACCAACAGGTGGTAGTGCAAGATTTTTCTCTCCATTAAGTGTTGAGAATTTTTTGAAAAAAAGCTCTATTATTTCATTTTCACATCAAGGCATTTTAGAGCTTGGAGATAAGTGTGCTATACTAGCTAAAAATGAGGGGCTAGATGCACATAAAAATGCTATTTTAGCTAGATTACATAAAAAGGATTAGTATGGATCATATTTTTGAAGGATTACCACAAGATAAGTGGTTGGACATTATTTTTAATGCTTCAAGAACACTATCAAGCAAAGAATTGCATAGAATCTTAGAAAGATTAGCAACTTTAGAGATACTCTTAGAAAAAAGACTTGGAGAATCATGGGAAGAAGAGCTAAACTACATAGTAAATAGCGAAGAATCTTCAGAAGAGATTCATAGATATACTCAAAATATCGCAATAGATTCTATGGGTAAAATATTAAGCCAAAATGAGTAGAATCTCTTGGTTTTTTTTGGCTATTTGTTTAATATCGCCTTTATATGCACCGCCTGATTGGAAGAGTGAGAAGTTTTTAGACTTAAATAAAGATGAGTTTTATATTGTAACTCTCCAAGCAAACGAAAGTCAAAAGACTTTATATTTTCGTTGGACTTTATTAAAGAATAATGGGCTTGTTATGCATTTAAATTATGATTATTTTCCACACCAATTTATCTTGTATAGGGATTATCAAAGGAATTGCTATAAAGTGTCTTTATTTAAAGAAGAGCAGAAAAATTATAGCGAGGGACCATTTTTTATGTTGTGTTTTAAAGACTACAATAGAAAAACAAAAGTAGCTACTTTGAAGTATTACATATATGATGGAAGGCGGGATTTTAATGTAATTGATGAGAGAAAGGAGAAAAATGGAGGCTTTGGATCAAATTAGCAATAAGATTATGTGTTTCTTAAAAGAGCTTAACTCCCCTTATGTGCTAGAAATGATACAAAATTTACAAAGTGGTAAAATGCTACGAAGCAAACTTGCATTAAACATAGCAGGAATTAGTGAAGATAGTATTTTGTTATGTGCCATTATTGAGATGATTCAGAGTGCTTCATTGTTTCATGATGATGTAATTGATAATGCCAAGATAAGGCGAAATAAGCCTTCAATTAATGCGACATTTGGAGACAAACATGCAATTATGCTTGGAGATGTGTTTTATTCTAAAGCGTTTTTTGAGCTTAGTAAATTTGGCAATATCGAGATTGCACAAATAATTTCTAATTCTGTAGTTCAATTATCTATTGGTGAGATTTTAGATGTAAAGATGAGTGATGAGTTTAATAGTGATGAATCAAGATATCTAGATATGATAGAGCTAAAGACTGCATCATTAATTGAAGCAACTGCAAAAAGTGCTGCTATTTTGGCAAATAAAGATTCAGAATCTTTTGGGCTTTATGGCAGAAATCTTGGTTTAGCATTTCAAATTATTGATGATATTTTGGATATTACGCAGACTTCAAGCACACTTGGTAAACCATCTTTGAGTGATTTTAAAGAAGGAAAAAGCACACTTCCTTACATATATCTATATCACCACTTGGATAAAGGCGGAAAAGATAGGCTTTTAGAATGTTTTGGTAGAAAATTAAGCGATGATGAGCAATCTTGGATTGTGGAGAATCTGCACTCAAGTGGTGCGATTAAAAAATCACATACTTTAGCACAGAAATTAGCACAAGATGGGATTGAAGCAATAATCAATCAATCTTGTGATAAACTTATAGAAATAATGGAAAACATGATTTGTAGGGATTTTTAGCAGCAATGAGTTATTATATTTTAAGCTATACGCATAAAAACACGGATTTATGCTTACGAGAAAAACTAGCATTTGATTTAAAAGAGCAAAAAACAAAAGACTTTCTAACTTCTTTAGTTGGTAATAAATTTATCGATGAAGCAATCATTCTTTCGACATGTAATAGAATCGAATTTATCACATATGTCAATAATAATGAAAAAGCAGAAGGATATATTCTTCAAAAGTTAAGCGATGAATCTAAAATACATTTAGATGAGCTAAAACAAAGAGCAGACTTCTACACTGATATATCAGCAATACATCATCTCTTTAGCGTTGCAAGCTCACTTGATAGCTTAGTTATTGGAGAGACACAAATAAGCGGTCAGTTAAAGAGTGCCTTTAAATTTTCATATGACATTGGCTGTTGTAAGCTAAATCTCTCTCGTGCAATTCATTATGCTTTTAAATGTGCATCATCAGTTCGAAACTCTACAAATATTTCTAAAAATTCTGTGTCAGTTGCAGGAGCTGCAGTCGCCCAAGCAAAAGATGTGCTAGGGAGTTTAGATGGCATAGATACGCTAGTTATTGGTGCTGGAGAGATGAGTTCTTTGTGTGTTAAGCATTTAGTAAATGCACACGCAAATATAGTTCTAATAAATAGAGAAATACAAAATGCACAAAAGATTCATGATGAAATTATGCAGAACAATCAAAATGCAAGAATAAAAGTTGAGAGCTTCAAAGAAATCGGAAGACTTATAAACTCAATATCATTGGTATTTACCGCTACTGGTGCTCCTCATAGTATAATAACAAAAGATTTAATCTCTCCATGTGATTTTACTAGATATTGGTTTGATTTAGCAGTACCTAGAGATATTGATTGTATCGATGATTCAAATATTAAGATATATGCAGTTGATGATTTGCAAGATATAGTTCAAAAAAACCTTGCACTAAGAGAAGAACAAGCAAGAGTTGCTTATGGGATAGTTGGAAGATATACGGAGGAATTTTTTTCTTGGATTAGCACTCTTAGTGTAGAACCATTAATAAAATTAATAAGACAAAAAGCAAAAGATTCTAGCCTAAAAGAATTGCAAAAAGGGATTCAAAAAGGCTATCTACCAAAAGAATATGAAAAAAATATAGAAAAGACATTGCACAATGCTTTTAATGTGTTTTTGCATGATTTGACTATGAATCTAAAATCAGTCTCAAACACACAAAAAGGAGATATGATAATTGAATCTTTGCAGTTTTTGTTTGATGATAATGATATAAAAATGACAGAACAATATAAATGTGAATATGCAACAGATTCTAAAAAGTAGGAGATTTAGATGAGATTTTCAAAATTTTTTATTCATACACTAAAAGAAACTCCAAGAGATGTTGCATTAAAAAGTCATGAATATCTAATTAGAGCAGGACTTATCTCACAAAGCGGTAGCGGGATTTATAGCTTTTTGCCATTAGGAAAAATAGTGTTACAAAAAATATCTGACATTACTAAATATCACATGGATAAAGCTGGTGCAAATGAAGTATTGCTTGGGTGTATTACTCCTGCATCTCTTTGGAGGGAGAGTGGTAGATATGAAAGATATGGGAAAGAACTCTTAAGGTTAAAAGATAGAAAAGATAATGACTTTGTCTTTGGGCCTACACATGAAGAGACAATAACAGACCTAACAAAAAATTACATAAAAAGTTATAAGCAACTTCCAATACACCTATATCAGATTCAAACAAAATTTAGAGATGAGATTCGACCACGATTTGGGCTTATGAGGGCTAGGGAATTTATAATGAAAGACGGATATAGTTTTCATAGTTCTTATGAATCTTTAAAAGAAGAATTTGACAAAATGGAGCAAATTTATAGTGATATTTTTAGAGATTTAGGGCTTGATTTTAGAGTTGTAGAGGCTGATAGTGGGGCTATTGGTGGGAGCGGAAGCAAGGAGTTTATGGTTTTAGCCAATAGTGGAGAAGATACAATTTGTGTATGCGATTCTTGCTCTTATGGGGCTAATTTGGAAATTGCTACAAGAAAACCAAAAGCACCAAATTCACAAGCACCAGAAGCCAATTTTGCTAAATTCCATACCCCAAATACAAAGACAATAGAATCTTTATGTGAGTTTTTTAAAATAGATTCTTATTGGACTATTAAAGCTGTTGTAAAAAAGGCATTATTTGATAATGAGGTTAGTGAATATGTGTTCTTCTTCCTTAGAGGGAGTGATAGCTTAAACGAAACAAAGGCATTAAATGCAACTGGTGCAAATGAATTGTGTGATGTTAGTGAAGAAGAAATATCAAAGCTTGGGCTGTTTGCTGGATTTATAGGACCTTATGCATTAAGAAATATTACAAACTCTAAGCATATCTACTTTGATAATGAACTAAATGGTGCTAAAAATATGATATGTGGTGCAAATGAACTTGATTATCATTTTGTGGGTGTTGATCTAAATCTTTTTGAAGACCTAGAATTTAAAGATTTATTAGAGGTAAAAGAAGGCAATGTTTGCCCTAGATGCGATGGTGGTAAGTTGTATTTTACAAAAGGCATAGAAGTTGGGCATATATTTCAGCTTGGAGATAAGTATTCAAAAGCAATGAGTGCGACATTCCTAGATGAAAACGGGAAAACAAAACCTTATATAATGGGTTGCTATGGCATAGGAATCTCAAGACTAATTGCAGCTATAATAGAGCAACACCACGATGAAGTAGGCATAAAATGGACAAAGAATACAGCACCATTTATGGTTGATATAATAATCTCGAATATTAAAGATGAAAATCAACGAAATATAGGTGAAGACCTATATTCTAAATTGTTAGAATTAGGGGTTGAATGTATAGTTGATGATAGAAATGAAAGATTTGGAGCAAAGATAGCTGATTTTGAACTTGTTGGATTCCCTTATGCTATTATCGTTGGGAAAGGTGCTATTGAAGGAAAAGTAGAGTTAGTATGCAGGGAGAATCTGCAAAAACAAGAATATGAACTAAGTAAAATAGACAACCTTTTACATGAAGTAAAAAAATGCCTTTAATTTTTGTTTTTATTTATCTATTCATTGAAGTTTTAGTTAGCTATGAAATAATAGAAATTATCGGCGTATTTGGTTTTGTTTTAGAAATTATAGTAACCGCTTTTGTTGGGTTTTTGATAATTATAAACTTTAGAATTTTTTTTGTAGAAGCACTAATAAAACTAAGAGATAGAGAAATCACGCAAGAAGCTTTTATAGGTTCTAATATTTTTAGAATCTTGGGTGCTATTTTGTTGATTTTGCCGGGTGGTTTTACTGATATTCTAGGGATTGTTATGCAGTTTGGTAGTGTTGGGTTTTTTATGCTAAAACCATTTATAAAGCTAGATAAAAATAAAAACTTCAAAGATTCAAATGATATTATCGATGTAGAAGTCATTTCAAAGGACAAATATGAATAAGATTGTAATAGGAACTAGAGGTAGTTTATTGGCACTTTGGCAAGCAAATTTCATAAAAGATTCGTTAATAGCTAAATATCCACACATGAATGTAGAACTACAAATTGTAAAAACTAAGGGTGACAAGATACTTGATACTCCATTATCCAAGATAGGTGGCAAAGGACTTTTTACAAAAGAGTTAGAAGTGTTGCTTCTAAATGGTGAAATAGATTTAGCTGTTCATAGTCTAAAAGATGTTCCAGTAGAGTTTGAATCAAATCTTGGTTTAGGTGCTATTACAAAAAGAGAAGATATAAGAGATAGCTTTTTGAGTTTCAAGTATAAAGACATAATGGAGTTACCAAGCGGTGCTAAAGTTGGGACGACATCTCTAAGACGCATCATGCAGATTCATTGTTTGAGAAAAGATATAGACTGCATAAGCCTAAGAGGAAATGTGCAAACTAGATTAAAACGACTAAAAGATGGCGATTTTGATGCAATAATTTTAGCTCAAGCTGGTGTAAATAGGCTAAATATCACAGAAGTACCTATAATAAAGCAATTAGATTTTATACCAGCTATGGGACAGGCAGCTTTGGGAATAGAATGTAGGCTAGACAGCCAAGTGCTACACTTGTTGGATTTTTTAAATGATAGAAATTCTTTGTTTGAAACTAGTGCAGAGAGGGCATTTATTAGAGAGTTAAATGGTGGTTGTCAAGTACCAATAGGCGTGAATGCAAAATTAAATGAACATAATATGTATATTGAGGCAATACTTGGGTTACCAAATGGAAATAAAATCATTAAACATAATATGAGTGATATTGTTTTAAATTTACAAGATTCTGAAAGTTTGGGTAGCAAGTTGGCACAATACTTTATAACAAAAGGTGCAAATGATATTCTAAAATTGGCACAAAATTGGACATTTTGATAAAAATAATATATTTAATACATTTTATATTAATTTAAAGATACAATGTAGTCTCTCGTTTTTTGGTTGTGAATATTTTGATGATACATACTTAGGAGCATGTTTATGAATAGTATAAAATTAAAAGTGTCTTTGATTTCCAATTTTATCACAATATTCTCTCTTATCCTGTTGGGTGTTATTACTTTTATTTTTGTTAAGAACATAGTATTTAGTAGCGTTTCTACGGCAGAAATGAATTATTTAAGGGGGGCTTCAGTTTCATTGACATCTTTTAGAAGCAACAACATAGACTCATTAGATAGATTTTCCAAGAAAGTTTCTCAGTTAAGTATAAATCGATTGCAAAGTGATACAATGCTTGATAATGTAGGACCAATGGTTTCTGTATTTAGGGCAGCTCATGGTTACTTGAGTGCCTATATAGCAGATCCACACACTGGAAATATAGTTGTTAGCAATAGCGATTCCGATAAAGAAGGTAGCGACTATATTTTATATGGCGAAAAACAAAACTATGATGCTAGAACAAGAGTATGGTATAAAGGTGCATTAAAAACCCAAGGCATATATGTATCCGAACCTTATATGGACCAAGCAACAGGATTGCCTACCTTCACTTATTCTATGGCTATTTATAAAAATGGTATTTTAGTGGGTGTTTTGGCTTTTGATGTTTTAACATCTAAGTTACAAACCATGTTTGATGAATTACCTGGTAGAATTTTTTCTTTTGATGAAAATGGTACAGTATTTGTATCTAGTGATCACAAATTGTTGAATCCAAATAATGATGAACTGCAAAATTTAAAGATGATATTTGAAGGTTCTAGAAATCATAAAGATTATGAACCATTTTATTATACAAATGTGGCTGGTGATGAAAGATATGTAGTCTGTGCAAAAACAGGTTTAAATACTTCTTGTGTTGGGGAATCTTTAGCTGTAATAAACAAACCAGTCGTTGAAATAGCTTGGAAACAAGCAACAATAGTGTCAATTATAATAGTTTTAAATGTTATTATTATGTATTTCATAATATCTCGTATGCTAACTCCATTGCAATTTATCCAACAAGGTCTACTTTCATTCTTTAAATACATAAA
>NZ_JAQHXR010000009.1 GCF_027859255.1 Helicobacter ibis | reverse complement strand
ATTGCAATGGAGTTAGCATACGAGATATTATGAAATATAATAGAATTATACTAGCTAAGCTTGTAAAAACAACGATGGCAGATTGTATGTAGGCTATTCTTTCTACTGGTTCTTCTACTTCATCAATACTTTCAGATATACAAGTTGTATAGTTATTGTATCTTGAACAAACAACAAACCTTTCACTACCATCAGACCTTACATAATTGAATGGTTCTAAATCTTTTAATGTCTTACTAATTTCGCCAATTCTTTTTATATCATTAAGATATCTATCAGCATTGCTTCCGCCAGTAATCAGACTTCTATCTTGTGAGGCAAAAACTTGTGCATTTTCATCAAAAGCAAAAATTCTAGCTGGGATGCTATCAAATTGTTTTTGTAGATCTTCTACCAAAACATCAACAGCAACAACAGCTAACAACTTTCCACCTCTATACACTGGAGCAGAAAAAGCCATGGCTGGCATTTTTGTAATAGAATCCTCATATATTGGGGAAACATAAACATCACCGCTTGCTACTGCACCCTTATACCATGCTCTAGTAGTAAAATTATATTCTGTACCGGGACCCCCAAAAAACCTAGTCGGCACCCCATTTTTATGAGTTTCTGAATCGCTAATTAATAAGCTTCCATCTTCAAAGGCTATATATAAAGCAAGTGCGTTAAAGCCAACTTTGTAGGCTTTTATTTCTCCACTAAAATACTCCTTTAATGCTTCCTTTGAGTTAACTTTGTATTCTGGCATAGTCTCTAAGTCTTTTTTAACATTTCTAATGAAGTTAATATTGTTATTACTAAAATTTTCCATAGTTGCTCTAGCGACAGATACAGAATTTATTTCAGCATGGACAACCTCTTTATATATGGCTTCCTTGACAAATATAAAAGTTACTACACCTAACGATAAAAGGCAAAGTATAGATATTAAATTAGCTATCAAGGAAATTTTTAATTTCACACTATTCATAAAAGCCTCCTAAAATCTAGTATTATTTTTTGAGTTGTGAGTAAAAATGAAGCCGAAATTTTATCTACAAGAATATGATAAATGAATTAAATATATAAATTTTATTTAATTTCAAAATTCAATATTACTTTTAGTATTATCATAGGAATATTAAACTAGCAGATACGATTGCATTATAATTATAGATTATTAATTTTAGATATTTTATTCATTTTAAAATGTTTTGGATACAATTTGAAGCTCATATTAATTTTTTAAGGTTTTCTAACTTGGAAGCAGTTGTCAATAATCTTATAAATATACACATAGCATTATCCATATTGTTATTTATACCGCCTCTTATAAACTTGTATGCACTTTTTTTAAAAAAATCACATACAAAAAAATTAAAATACCTAGCAATAATAGCCCCTGGATATTATGCACTCTTATCAGCTAGCATATTTAGCGGGCTTGTTGTTTGGGCGATGCTCACATTTGTGATGTCTTTTAAGATTCTTGCTATGGTTTTTGTTTGGATTGTTATATTGGTGCTTGAAATAAAAAGACATAAAAGGCAAAAATTAATCAAAGTAGAAGCAAATAGTGGCATTAGAGAATATTTTTTTAAAATGGCAAAAATAAAATACATAGCAGATATATGCTTTTTTTGTCTTTTGAGTGTAATATAATGCAATTTTTAATACATGAAGAATCTGGGAATGAAATTATAAATCTAAGTGGAGATTCATATAATCACATATTTAAATCTAGAAGAACCAAGCAATCACAGATTATAAACTTAAGAAATCTAAAGGATTTAAATCTCTATTCTTATGAAATTATAAATATAGATAGAAAAAGTGCAACACTAAGGTTAAAAAATACAACACATATACCACTCCATAACAAGCCAATAGGACATATAATACTAGCAATCATCGATATAAAAGAAATAGAAAAAATACTCCCATTTTTAAATGAAATAAATATAAAAAAATTGACACTTTTCTATGCAGATTTTTCGCAAAAAAGCTTCACCATAAATAATCAAAGATTTCAAAAAATACTACATGCTTCATCAGAACAATGCGGAAGAATCACAACTTTAGAAATAGAAATATTAAATAATTTACAAGAAGTATTAAGTTTGTATAATAATTTAGTAGTGCTTGATTTTAATGGAGAAGAACTTGGACTTTTAAGCTCAACAGATTCTCTGCTTATAGGCTGTGAAGGTGGATTTAGCGATAAAGAAAGAAAAATGCTAAGAGATAAAAAAATATATAGTATAAAAAATGCAAACATACTAAAAGCTCAAAGTGCAACAATGTATGGTGCATCTAGATTTATGAGGTAATTATGGCAAATAAAAAAGCATTTACAATGTTGGAGTTAGTATTTATTTTGGTTATTTTAGGAATCTTAGCAGCAGTTGGAATTCCTAAAATTTCTGCTAGTAGAGATGACGCAAAGCTAGTTTCATTAAAAAGTGATATAAATACTCTTAAGACATCATTTCCTGCATATTTCTTATCACAAGGCAAGGGAAGCTTTGAATCTGCAATTACCCTAAGCTCACAAAACTGGGATATAAGCCCATTTAATATAAAAACCAAACTACAAAACAACAACGCTCCATGCATTATAGCTAAGCTAATGAAAGATGAAGCGATAGAGACAGCAAGTGAAAATGAAATAAAATTCCTAGAAATTACAACTACAGGCACAAAGAATGAAAATGGCAATATTTGTGAAAAATTACTATATCAAATTGGGCTTACTTCATCATCCTCGATAAAAATACCTCTCTTAAGTGGCTCAATTGTCTTTTAAGAGTGCTTTTAGTCTGCTTGAATTAGTGCTTACATTGCTTCTTTTAGGCATTTTATTATCGTTTGGGATTCCAAATATTTTTAATTACAATAAAAGTGTGTGCAATAAAGCATTACAACTACAAATCTTGAATCTAAAAATAGCATTAAAAAATGAACTAAAAACAAACCAAACAATAAACATAGAATCTCTATACAAGCACCTAGATATGTCTAAATCTTCTTGTTATTTTGAAAAGCAAAAAGGTGGATTTATTGGAATAAATGAAGATAAAAAGGTATTTTTCAAATTAAAAAATAATATCTTAGAATGCGAACACACTAAAAGCTCAAAACTACATAATAGCGAATCTTTTTGTGATATATTCTAGTAAATGATAAAAATTATTATTTATGTTATACTTCTTTTAAAACATTCGGAGATATAATGGAATTTAGTACATCACAGATTTTATATGCAATTATTTTAACTTTATTTGCTGGACTTTCCACTGCCATTGGTGCAGTGATTGCATTTTTTGCTAGAAATGATAATTTAAGAATTCTATCCTTTGGGCTTGGATTTTCTGCTGGAGTTATGATTTATATTTCTTTTATGGAAATTTTGCCAACCGCCTTTAATGACTTTAAAGTAGTTTATGCCTATGGGGAGTTCTTGGCATTATTGTGCTTTTTTGGAGGAATCTTTGTAAGCGCCTTTATTGATAAATGTATCCCAGAGGACTTAAATCCACATGAACCAAAAGATGACTATTCAGAACTAAAAGTGTGCCCATTACCTAAAAAAGCACAAAAGCCACCAACATACCATCCCGGTGAAGTAATCAAAAAAATAGATTCAAAGTCCCTAAAACGCACAGGAATCTTTACGGCTTTTGCAATTGCAATACATAACTTCCCAGAAGGCTTTGCGACATTTATAAGCAGTATGGATAATCTATCGTTTGGAATAGTAATAGCAATTGCAGTTGCAATACACAATATCCCAGAGGGTATGGCTGTATCACTTCCTATATATCATGCAACAAACGATAAGAAAAAGGCATTTGTATATTCTGCACTATCTGGTTTGGCAGAACCACTTGGTGCTATTGTTGGAGCTTTGTTTATTTTACCATTTTTAAGCGAACTTACTTTGGCTATTACTTTTGCATTTATTGCGGGAATTATGGTGTTTATATCATTTGATGAATTGCTTCCTCAAGCACGAACTTATGATAAGGCGCACGATAGTTTGTATGGACTTATTATAGGTATGGGAGTCATGGGCATTTCATTGGTATTATTAAATATTTGATAGTTATACAGGAGAGAGTATGCTTAAGATATCTTTTGTTTTTATGTTAGTTGGTGTTAGTTTTATTTTATATGGATATTTTGGTAGTGCAGAAGCAACCAAATATGCACAGACAAAACCATGTCTATATATTTCTGCTAGTTTGTTAAATGTAAGAGAGAAGCCTAGTTTGGATTCAAGCATAATCTCAAAGCTACCACAAAATCATAGAATATGTAATTATGAATATGAAAATGAATTTGTAAAAATAGAAAATGGATATATATCTGCCAAATATGTAAATATAAACAAAACACAACAAAGCACAATCAAACAAATATCCAAAAACGAAAATAAAAAATTTACACTAACTAGCACGAAAGATAATATAAGACAAAAGGCAGATGAATATTTTGCACTCAATGATTATGTAAGTGCAATGAATCTGGCACTAAAAGCAAATAAAGAAAATCCAAATAATAAAGATAGCTGGGAAATTTTTAGCAAAAGCATATATATGCAAGGAAATAAAGATGAAGCAATAAATGTACTAAAATTTTTTCTAGCTTACAACTATGATGAATCTTTGTATGAATTATTGGCAAAAATGGAGGAAGGCAATAGCCTACCTAGAGAATAAAAATCCAACCCCAACTCTATCTATGGAGCGATTATAATCAATCAAGCTCTCTCCATAGCCACTAAAATATTGTATATATAAATAAAGATTCTTATAAATTGGATATGAATAATCAATGAGCACTGAACCTTTATTGTCACTCTTTAAATTATTTCTTAATGTAAGAGAGACTGCGTGTTTATGGTTAAATAAATATCCCAAAGTTAATTCTCCATATCCTAGATAATCTGTAATATCTGGATTATCATCTTTTGTGCTATCTTCTTTTATTCTATGCCAAGCTTTAAGGCTTAAAGCAAAATTATCATAGCTATAAATACCTTGCACAAAGATTCTATCCCAACTCCTTGAATTAAGTGTGCCTCCACCATTACTTTGGTGTATGTATCCAAAAGCCAACTGATCAAAAAACAATGGATAGTTATCTATTGGATATGTCATAAACAAAGAAGGCTCATAATTGCTCTCTCTAAATGGACGAGAATTTTTACCATCATAAACACTCCAAAAACTCTGCTGTGTATATGCAAAATACAAATCAAGATTCTTAGCCAATAAGTCACTAAACAATAATTTCTTCACACTTATTTGAAATTTTGCTTCCTCGCCTTTATTGTGTGTTTGTTCTCTATTTATTGAGTAATTTACAGGAAGCAAGTAGTTGAATTTATAAGGTTCAAATCCTAAGATTCCACCCATGAATTTATTTCTTTCATACATTCCCTCATAAGCACTAAATTTTTGTTCTTTTTGTGTGCTTTTTATGCTATCTACCAAACTTGGCTCATTTTTAGTTTTTAACTTTGGATTTTGCAAAACAATAACAAAATGCCTATCATCATCAGGTAAATCAACCACAACTCTATTGCCTTGAGATTTATGAACAGAAATAACATTTTGAATATTCATACTTTCATCAAGAATTAGAAATTTAGCCCTTTCATTTTCCTCAAACTCTAAATACTCATACTTACTATTATCAAACTTGCTAATATCTGCAACTAAACCACATGCAATCAAGCACAAAAACACAATGTAACGCATATTTTCACTCAATTCTGAAATATGCATATTCTAGCATAATATTTGTCTATAATTGTGATTATGCTTTTGGCTAGTTTTATGCAATAATAAAGAAAAAATTTGGAGTATCAAATGTGTGGAATTGTGGGCTACATAGGAAATAATGAGAAAAAATCAATTTTAATAAATGGACTGAGAGAATTAGAATATAGAGGATATGATTCTGCTGGGATCTCTGTGTTGGCAGAAGGTAATTTAAATATTTTTAAAGCAGTCGGTAAAATAATTAATTTAGAAAGGAAATGCGAAAGCTTTAGTTCTAGCGGTTTTGGTGTTGGCATAGGACATACAAGATGGGCTACACATGGTAAGCCAACAGAAACAAATGCACACCCACACTTTGGTAAGTTTAGTAATGTAGTACATAATGGAATAATAGAAAATTATCAAAGCATAAAAGATATGCTAATTAAAAAAGGATATAATTTTATATCCCAAACAGATACCGAAGTAATAGTGCATTTATTTGAATCTATGCTTGAATCTTCTATAACTCCACTAGAGGCATTTACAAAAACCATAAACGAACTAAAAGGTGCTTATGCAATATTATTAATTACACAAAAAGCTCCAAATGAAATATTTTACGCCAAAAATGGATCGCCATTAATAATAGGAAAAGGGCAAGATGGAATCTATTTTTCATCATCTGATACACCTCTAATAGGACTAGCAACCGAAGTATGCTATCTTAAAGATGGTGATTTTGGTGTAATGGATTTAGATGGATTTGCAAAATTAGGAGATATAAAAGAATTAAGCGGAGATAAACTATCTTCTCAAAAAGATGGATTCACATTCTTTATGGAGAAAGAAATATACGAGCAACACAAAGTATTACTTGAGACAATGATGGGAAGAGTTGGAGATGATGGATTTTTTCTAGAAGAATTAAGCAACATAGACTTAAGCAATATAAAATCAATTAGACTATGTGCTTGTGGAACCAGCTATCATGCAGCTCTAGCTGGTAGCTACATGCTAGAAAGAATTGCAAAGATTAGCACCAAAGTTGAAATAGCAAGTGAGTTTCGCTACAAAGAGCCGATACTAGATGAAAATGAACTTTTTATTAGCATATCACAAAGTGGAGAAACTGCAGATACATTAGAGGCAGTCAAGTTAGCTAAAAAAGCTAAACTAAAAACTATTAGCATTTGCAATGTCGATAATAGCAGTATAGTAAGAGAGAGTGATGCAAGCCTATTAACTCGTGCAGGAATTGAAAAAGGAGTAGCGAGCACAAAAGCATTTGCTACACAAGTTATGGTTTTATGGATATTATCATGTTATTTGGCACAAAAGAGATTTTCTTTTGCAGAAGTAAAAGGGCAAGTGCAAATAATGCTAAATGCAATTAAATTAACAGAAGTAAATAAAAAAATGCACGAAAAGATAAAAAGACTTTCTAGGCGTTATTTACATGGACATGGATTTTTCTTTATAGGCAGGGACATTTTCTATCCTTTAGCATTAGAAGGAGCATTAAAACTAAAAGAAATAAGCTATCTTCATGCAGAAGGTTATCCTAGTGGGGAAATGAAGCATGGACCAATAGCTTTAGCTGATAGTGGATTATTTTGTGTTGCATTAATGCCAAAGAATCTAATGTATGACAAAATTAAAAGCAATGTAGAAGAGTTAAGTGCTAGAGATGCTATGATATGTGCTTTAAGTTCTGAATACTATGAAGGCTGTGATGATTGGATTGAGGTTTGTGATTCATCGCATTATATGGAAGAATTTTTCTCGATGATGATTGCATTGCAGATATTTGCACTAGAAATAGCTATAAGACTAGGAAATGATGTAGATATGCCAAGGAATCTAGCAAAAAGCGTAACTGTTGAATAATTAACCAAATATTTCATTTTTTTGGTATTATCAAACAAAGGAGATGAAATGAGAATAAACTTATTAATAATTTGTATTCTAACCATTTTTACGGTTGGTTGCTCCAAAAAGTAGCCCGAAACAAACAGAATAGAGGCAGCTAAAATCAATCCACTTGGGCGTTCATTTGGTGCATGGAATGATTCCGATCCGCTAAAGCTAGGGTCAAATCCAACACCTCCTATGAAATTAGAACCTGGCAATACTCTAAAAAATCCATATTTAATTAGTGGAAAAAATATTGTTCCGCAAACTCCACTTAATCCACCAAAAATTACCCAAAACCCAAATGCAAAAGGTGCAGTAAATGGACCGCAACCATTGCTTGGAAGTGATGGCAGATTAAACACCATGAAAGTATTTGAAAATAATGGTATAGAAAGCGAGTATGTAGGTATTATGGGTGCAGGAGGAGAGATATTAACCGTGTGGGCATTAGCTTCTGGGAATTGGATTTGGGGTTATACGCATATTAATAGCAAACCCTTTGGGAATGCGAGAATTTGGCGTGTAATTGAATATCCTAAAAATTTTGTAATGTTTAAAAATGTTCGCACTGGAAATTGTCTCACTGCTTATAGAAATGGTGTGGTGCATTATCCATGTGATCCTAGCAATCAAAGCCAGTTTTGGGAGTTAAAGCCTATGAATAATCAATCTATACAAATTAAAAATCTAGCAAACGGACAATGTTTGCAATCTCCTATTGGCAACCCTTTAGGAGATTTTTTCAAAGTCTTTGAGATTTTTACCACCACTTGCGTAAAGCCTGGTGTTAGCAATTTAGATCAACAATGGTATCTAGTTGCTCCAACTTTTGGCGCTAAAGCCATTATTATTGATAACTAGGAGGATAGAATGAGAAAAGTTATTTTATCTTTTGTTATATTTTTTAGCTTTGTTTATGCTGGGCTAGAGGACTTTAATACAGGCACTTGGAATCTACAAGGATCTTCAGCAGCAACAGAGAGCAAGTGGAATGTGAGTGTAAGGCAATTAATCACGGGCGATTCTCCGCTTGATGTATTAATGGTGCAAGAAGCTGGGGTTTTGCCACAAAGTGCGATAATGACGGAACGCGTGGTACAACCAGTAGGTGTTGGAATCCCAACCCATGAATATGAATGGAATCTAGGCACAGCCTCACGCCCTAAATCTGTGTGGATTTATTATTCACGCATTGATGTTGGTGCAAATCGCGTAAATGTTGCCATTGTGAGTAGACAAAGAGCTGATGAGGTGTTTGTTATCCCACCACCCACAGTGGCTTCAAGACCTATTTTGGGAATCCGTATAGGAGATAGTGCATTTTTTAATGTCCATGCACTTGCTCGTGGTGGAAATGACGCGGGAGCACTTATTACAGCAGTGGATATGCAGATGAGAAATCAAGCAAATGTAAGGAACTGGATTATAGCAGGAGACTTTAATAGAGAGCCAAATATGATTACAAATCTAATCGACCCAGAACTTGCTAGTAGAATTACAATCGTCGCACAAAGTAGTGCCACTCAAGCAAGTGGTAGGGTGCTTGATTATGCAATCACTGGAAGCTCGAGAGGCACATATGTAGCCCCACCGCTTGCTGCAATATTAATTTTAGCTGGGCTTAGGACGCATTTGGCTTCTGATCATTTTCCAGTAAATTTTAGAAGATTCTAAAGGAGGTACTATGAAAAAACTAAAAATTTTATTTGCTTCATTTTTAGTAACTTTAAGTTTTAATCCACTTTTAGCAGATGATCCAGGTGAGTTAAGCGATTTTACACAAATTTTTACAATCCGCTCACTTGAAACAGGCATTAGTCTAAGTCCTTTTAGAGAGACTTCACAAAGACTCATTGATCAAAATTGGAAATTAAGAGAGATAGAACCAAATGATACTATTAAAGATAGGGATAGAAGATTAGCTAAAAGAGTTCCATTTGGCTATGTACAGTTTGTAAATCCTAGCAATGATGATATTTGTTTAGCAATTTTGGATAATGGGTTTTTTGGAGGTAAGTCTTGCTCACTAGATTTGCAAGATGGTACATTAGAGACCATTTTTTCTATTATGCCTACAAATACTGCAGCAATTCAAATTAGATCTTTAGTGCTTGATGCAAATGAATGTATCGTAACTTTCTACAATCCGAATGTCCCTATTGAAAATCGCTTTGGGATTAGGACTTGTACTATTGATGAGACACTTCCAGCAGACTTAAATGAGTTAATGTTTTTTGCACCACCGCTAATCGAGGCTAGTGTTCTAGAATAGCATTGTTTTGTAAAAGGATTCTATCTTTAGAATCCTTTGTTATATTGCTTATGGTAGATCTATTTTTAGAATCTTAGATTCTGCCATTTTTGGTATCCATAGATTTGTGCCATCACTAAACATATCAGCTGGACCTTTCATAAAATCAAGTTCCAATGTCCCAATCTTACCGCTCTTATCTATCCTATATACAACACCTTGCATATTATCTCCCCAATCACTCACAAGGAGATCCCCATTTTTTGCAAACACAACACCATCCAAAGCACCAAGTGGCTCACTAATTGGAAGCTGTGCTTTACTGCTTAAATCTATTGCTACTACACTGCCTTTTGTTTTTCCAGCTGGATCATAACCAACCACAATCAATCTATTATTATCTCTATCTAGCAATAATCCATTTGGACCACCATATTTGGAATCTAGTTTTGCAAAAGTATCATACTTTTCGTTTTTGATATCAACTATATGTATTATGCCTGTTCCAGTATCGCTAATTAACAATGTATTGTTATCCAATACTTCTATAGCATTCAAAAATACAGAATCTTTTATAGGCATACTCAATACTTCTTTTTTGCTATTTATATCAAAACCTTTAATGGTATCAATATCAACGATATAAAGCGCATCACCTATGCTATTCATACCTTTTGGGGCATTTAAATTAGAGATAAACTTTTTATCTAAAACTTTCCCTTTAGAATCTAATTTGCTTATAAATCCATCACCATCTTTTTCTAATGGTGCTAATTTTTCACCAACATTGCTAATAAATATATTTTGTCCACTTCCATATACACTCTCTGGACTAGCAAAACCTTCAAAATCTTTTGCCGATAATGATAATATAGATATGCTACTTATCAATGCAACAGATGAAATCAATAGACGAAAATAGTTATTCATTTAATTCCTTTAGAGTTAATATTTATTCTGAATTTATTCCAATATTATTCCACAAAATATCAATGTTTTATATTATTTTTAACAAAAACATAAATTTTTGGTTTCTAAAAATTGTGTTAGTGTCTTAAAAACTATAAAGACTATAACATAATATAACATATACATACTTTTAGATTTACCAATCAAAAGCATTATAAGAAACTATGTGTGGTTAAAATGCTTAAAGATATTAAGAATTCTATCTTTATCTAAAAGTTTCTCATCAATTCTAAATTTTTCTTGATCTGTTAATGCATGTAATATATCTTCTAATTTTACAACATTGATATTGTTTATAAATTTTCTATATTGTTTCATATATGGAAAATGATAATTTGTTAATTCTGTAATTTTTACTATTTTTTTCTTTATTACTATAGCTTCATATGAAGCTAAATTGTCATATTTATAAGCTTGTTCTTGTGGAATTTCGTTCCAATTAAAACTATCGCCTAATACTAAGGCTTCCCTAAAATGTATATCACTTGTTTTCTTTATTAACCAATGATCTACATCATCTTTTAAGAATAGCCCATTGTTTTGTTGTGCTACGTATATATTGTCATCAATTACTATAAAATCCATTCTAGAAATGCTTAATATTTCATTATCATCTTTAATTAAGTAGAAGCTCTTATATAATTTCTTAGCATCATATATGTGATCCATATCAATCTTTATAAACCACTCATTCTCTGGTATGTAGCTGAATACATAATTGTAATAATTATATAATTTATTTAAGTTTGTTTTTGGATTTTTAATATCTATTGTATGCGGATATTTAATAGGTATAAAGGATGGATATTGCTTGCAAAACTTAATAATTATTTCTTCAGAGCCATCATTGCAATCATTGTAGCCAATAACTCCTCTTTGAATTGCAGGTAGTATACTTTTTAATGAACTTTCAAGCATCACTCTTTCATTTTTAACGCGAATAAAAGCCCAAGGATTAAGAGGAGAATAAGCATTTTTAGAATCTATATCAAAATCAAAGTATCCACTATGTCCAAAATTGTGATTGTTTTTTATAAAGTAATCATTATCCGTATCTTCTATTCTTTTCAATACATTAGAAGGTACATAAAGATTAACATGTTTAATAATACCTCCAATTTCACTAATATCCATTGAGTATGTCAAAAAATTACCTCTTCCACCTTAAAAAAGACTCCTAGAATCTTTTCTTATTTACATCACTAATAATATCATCTGCAATTCTATTTACATTATTAGTAATAT
>NZ_JAQHXR010000008.1 GCF_027859255.1 Helicobacter ibis | reverse complement strand
TTATAGCTATTGGTTTAGGAGCTTGTTTTGATTCATAGTTTATGTATTTAAAGAATGAAAGTAGACCTTGTTGGATAAATTGCAATGGAGTTAGCATACGAGATATTATGAAATATAATAGAATTATACTAGCTAAGCTTGTAAAAACAACGATGACAGATTGTATGTAGGCTATTCTTTCTACTGGTTCTTCTACTTCATCAACACTTTCAGATATACAAATACCATATTCAGATACAGAAGTACATACAACAAATCTCTCGCTACCATCAGACCTTATATAGTTGAATGGTTCATAGTCCTTATATTTTTTTCTAAGTTCAGAAATAGTCTTAATATCAGGATTAACTTCACCCTCCTTTTTTGGCAATAAAGTTTCATCATTACTAACAAAAACTATAGCGTTTTTATCAAAAGCAAATATTCTTCCAGGGTTATGCTTAAAAGATTCTTGCAAATCATTAACTAGCACATCTATTGCTAAAACACCAACAAATTTACCTTCATCATAAATTGATTTAGCATATGTAAAAGTAGAAAGTCCAGTAGTGACATCTATATATGGTGCTGTTATATAAACTTTATCTGACTTAGTAGCTCCAATATACCAGTCTCTAGTTCTAGCATCGTAGTTTTGTGCCTTACCATATATTACTGCATCTTCATTAGCTGCATCTGCCTCAGCATCATTTACAACTATCTCCCCAGTCGGGTGAGCTATATAAACACCTAAATAATTGCCCGCATCTCTATACGATTTCAAAATTACACCAATATTTCTCTTTAAGCTTTCCAGTGAAGATAAATCATCATAATCAAAATTGGTTGTAATATGTTTCACTAAAGATGCTAAATTATTAACATTATCATTATCAAAGCTATACATGGAATACTGCGATACCTTAACATAATTGGTTTCGCTTTTTATTGTTTCTTCGAACACTATGTCTTTAACAAAAATAAATGTGATAACACCTAAAATAAGTAAACATACTACTGCGATAGCATTAGATGCTAGAGATAATTTCAATTTTACACTATTCATAATTGTGACACCTCCAAATTAATACAAATTTTTACAATATTTTAAATGTCCAACTAAACAATCTTTAGCAAATAACTGGACATCTAATATTAACAAGATATAAGCAGTTTTAGATTCTATCAAAATCTAACTTAAATTTTATTACATAGTTTATTATTTGCTAGTGCAGATTAAACTACTTATTGTAATAATTTGTACCTAGACTTAAATCTTGGGTCTTAAGAATTTTGTTGTTATACTTTATGGTCAAAAAATTAAATAATACTTAACTTAAGGAGTTTAATTATCAATGAAACACTTGGCTTTAAGAAATATAACCAAAGGAATTTTTATTATAATTGTTAGTATTAATTTAACTCCACTGTATTCAAAAGAGATTGTTGGTGCATGGGATACAAATATTGGACATTTAAATCCACATCTATATTCTCCAAATCAAATGTATGCACAAATAATGGTGTATGAACCATTGGTAAAATATGAGGATGGGAAATTTGTTGGGGGAATTGCAAGAGAATGGAGAATAAGCAATGATGGTAAAACATATACTTTTAAAATAGATAATAATTTACATTTCTCAAATGGTAACAGGCTAGATTCATATGCAGTTGAAGCAAACTTCAAAGCAATTTTAGAGAACGCAACAAGACATTCTTGGCTTGGACTTACAGACAAGATCCAAAGCGCAAAAGCAATAGATGAAAATACATTTGAGCTAAAATTAAGCTCCCCATACATAGCCACACTAAATGAACTTTCTCTACCAAGGCCATTTAGAATAATCGATCCAAGCTCGATGATAGATGGTAGCACAAAAGATGGCATAAAAAGTCCGGTAGGTAGTGGTCCATGGGTATTAAAAGAAAGCATACTAGGTATAAAAGATGTCTTTGTTCCAAATCCATACTATCATAAAAAGTCGGAAATATCACAATTAACGATGAAAATAATCCCAGATCCAAATTCTAGAATCTTGGCTTTAAAAAGTGGAGGGATCGATATATTAGTTGGCAAGGATATGATTTCAAGAGAAAGTTTTAAGATTCTGCAAAAGGATACAAGATATACTCTTACACAATCGATACCTCAAGGAACTTTTAATCTTGTTATAAACTCAAAAACAATAAGTGATCCAAATATAAGAAAAGCAATAATTCTAACAATCAATAAAGATGAGATATGGGATAAGATCTTGCTTCAAATAGACAAAAAAGCGGAAAATCTTTTTCAAAGGAATTTAGAATTTTGTGATGTAGAACTAAGTAAGCAGGAATTTAATTTACAAAAAAGTAAAGAGGTATTGAAAAATACAAATTATAAAAATAAGGCAATAAGATTGGTTTATATCGCAAATAATCCAATTCAAAAGTCAATAGCACAAAGCATACAAAATGAAGCATTGAAAGTTGGAATAAATATACAGCTAGATTCAAGCGAGCCAATTGCATTTTATCAAAGGCAAAAAAATGGAGATTTTGATTTGATATTTAACGAAACATGGGGAAATCCATTTGATCCGCATTCATTTATATCGTCTATGCTAATACCTTCTCATGCAGATTATGCAGCACAAGATGGTTTGGAAAATAAAGACATTATAAGAGGATTAATAAAGTCTATACTAAACGCAGACAATAAAGACAAAATACAAAAAGGATATAAAAGTTTGCTGACTTTATTAAATAATAGCAATATATACATACCATTAAGCTATGGAGTGGTACTAGGGGTGTTTAATAATAAAAAGATTAAATCTTATAAAAGTGGTGATATGGAATATGAGTTTAGATTCGAGGATATAAAGATTAGATAATGTTTTTATTTATTATTAGAAGAATCCTAACTTTAATTCCAATACTGCTTGCTGTGTCATTTATTGTTTTTGGAATTTTAAGGCTAAGCCCAATTGACCCTGCATTTGCATATCTAACACAATCACAAATACCACCAACACAAGAAGCACTAGAGCTAACAAGAATCGAGCTTGGACTTGATAAGCCTTTTTTTGTTCAATATGGAATCTGGCTAAAAAATATACTCTCTTTTGACTTTGGAATCTCATATGTTACAAAGCGACCGGTGCTTGATGATATTTTGTATTACCTGCCTACAACGCTGAATTTAGCGTTTTTATCAATGTTTGTTGTGATTATCTTTGGTATAGCTTTAGGTGTGCTAGGAGCAATAAAAAAAGATTCCATTATTGATAAATCTCTTGGTGTGTTTTCATTTTTTTGTGTGTCTATGCCTAGTTTTTGGTTTGGATTCTGCCTTATTTATGTATTTACTATTTACTTTGGGATTCTATCTCCCTATGAAGAGTTATCATTGTATAGCTATATTTTACCAGTTACTACGCTTAGCCTTATGTCTTTAGGAATTAATACTAGGCTAGTTAGGGTTAGTTTTTTAGAACACAAATCACAAAGGAGCACACTATATGCACTAGCAAGGAATCTAAATAAATCAACAATAAATAAAAAAGTCTTATACACTTCACTATTACCTATTGTTACTTCATTAGGCATGCACTTTGGTGAGCTTTTAGGCGGTGCTGTTGTAGTTGAGATTCTATTTGGATTACCAGGTTTTGGCAGATATGCAGTAAGTGCTATATATAGTCATGATTATCCTGTAATTCAAGCTTTTATGATAATTATGGTGCTAATTTTTGTGATATTAAATTTGATGGTTGATATACTTCTTGCGTATCTAAACCCACAAATAAGATATCAAAAGGCAAAAAATGAAGCTTAAAATATCAGCTACACTAAGCATAATAATAATATTAATTGCAATTTTTGCTCCATTGATCTTTGATCATGATCCAAATTATGGTGATTTGCAAAATAAATTTTTACCTATTAGTAGTGAGCATTTGCTTGGTACGGATCATTTAGGTAGAGATATTTTAAGTAGATTAGGGCATGGTGCTAGAATCTCATTTTTTAGTGTATTTGCTATTTCTCTATTAATTGTAGTTAGCTCATTTTTTATAGGGATATTATCTGGCTATAAGGGAGGAATTGTAGATAATATTTTAATGAGAATCTGCGATGTGTTTTTGACTTTTCCAACTTTTATTTTGGCATTATTTTTTATAGCTATTTTTGGGGTTGGGCTATTAAATGTAATTTTAGCTATATTTATGACACACTGGGCTTGGTATGCAAGAATGGTAAGAAGCATAACGCTAGAGATAAAATCACAAAATCATATCTTGGCAGCCAAAATGCTGGGTGATAGTGAGTTTAAAATAATGAGACAACACATTTTGCCTGTCGTGTTTTCTCAAATGATAATTTTAATAACACTTGACTTTGGGCATATGCTTTTACATGTATCTTCTTTGTCATTTTTGGGACTTGGAGTAAAAGCACCTACTGCAGAATGGGGGGTTATGATTCAAGACTTTGCGCCATATATTATGGAGTATCCACATTTGATGATATATCCCGGACTTTGCATTTTTGTATCAGTTGCAATTTTTAATACACTAGGAGAAGCCTTAAGAGATAGATATGCAATACAATCAGTAAGGTTTCATTAATGATAGAAATACAAAACATAAATCTCTATACAAAAAAAAAGCATATTCTAAAAAATATAAATCTAAATATAAATAGTGGTGAGAAGGTTGCCCTACTTGGTGCAAGTGGTAGTGGCAAAAGTATGCTAATGCAGAGTATTTTAGGGATATTGCTAGAAGATATGAAATTAGATGGAAACATAGAAACAAATGAAAAATTTGGTGTAATTTTACAAAATCCATCTAGTTGCTTTTTTAATACATGTACTATTAAAGAACATTTTTTGGAGACATTTAAAGCGCATAACATAAAAGAATATAACTATGGCTTAGAATATCTAAATTTAGATGCATTAGTGTTAGAAGCTTATCCATTTATGCTAAGCGGTGGGACATTGCAAAAAATAATGATATCTTTAGCATTAAGCATTAATCCTAGCTTTATCTTAGCAGATGAGCCAACTAGCAATTTAGATAGTGCTACAACTAAAAACTTGATTGATTTGATTTTAGAACAACAAGAAAATCTTAGATTTGGACTTTTGTTCATAACTCATGATATATCTTTAGCAAAATATATTGCAGATAGGATAATAATAATCGATAATGGAGAAATAATAGAGCAAAATGCAAAAACACAGATTATCACAACTCCACAACACAATAAAACAAAAGAGTTGCTAAATGAAGATAAAAAACTAGCCTTTATAGAAAAAAAAGAAAAAACAACAAATACACACAAACTAATAAGTGTAAAAAATTTAAAAAAATCATACACAAGTGGTGGGTTTTTTAACAAGGCAAAAATAAATTATGTGCTAGATGATATTAGCTTTGATTTATTTTATAAAAATAATTTAGGAATCTTAGGAAAAAATGGTACAGGAAAATCAACAATAACAAAAATTCTACTAGGCTTAGAATCTTATGATAGCGGGGAGATAGAGATTTTAAACCATAATATAAAAGGTAATTTTCCAAAAGAATTAAGAAAAGATATTCAAAGTATTTTTCAAGATTCAAGCTATATAAATCCAAAACAAAGTGCAATAGATTCTATTTTAGAAGGATTAGAAAACTTCACACACATACAAAATAGAGAAAAAAAAGCAGAAGAATTATTAAAATTAGTGAAACTAGATTCAAGCTATATGCACAAAAAAAATGCCTACTTTAGTGGTGGAGAGCAACAAAGAATAGCTTTAGCTAGAATCTTGGCACTAGAGCCAAAAATAATAATATTAGATGAAGCAATAAGTAGCCTTGATGCACATTTGCAATATAAAATGATAGAACTATTTAAAAATATACAAAAAGAAAAAAATATTACTTTTATAGTTGTATCACATGATATTCGGATTATTTTACAATTATGCAATGAAGTTATAATCTTAGATAATGGGAAAGTTTCGCTAAAAACAAGTGCAGACAATATAGAGCAAATCAAGGAGAAGCTAGATTAAAAATTATAATTTCACTTATGCTATAATCTGTGCAATTTTATTTTAAGGATTTAATTATGATGCCTAGTGTCCAGCAGTTGCTGATTGTTCTTTTGATTATTATAGTTTTGTTTGGGGCAAAAAAGATTCCAGATTTAGCAAAAGGTCTTGGTTCTGGTATTAAAAACTTCAAAAAAGCAGTAAAAGATGATGATAATGAAGCACAAGAAGTAGCAGATGCAACAAAAATAGAACAAGATAAAAAAGATACTGCTAATACAACCACAACTACTACAAACGCTACTAGCGATACAACAAAAACAAATGTATAACAAGCTAAAGACGCTCATTGATGGAGCGTTAAATATCTCATGTGTATTAGAAGTCCCAAAGGATAGGAATCTTGGACATTTTGCATTGCCTACTTTTCAGTTTGCAAAAGTGCTAAAAAAAGCACCAAACATAATCGCACAAAAATTTGCAAATAAATTGCAAAACCTACAAGAAATAGACAAATTAGAAGTTGTCGGTGGATATATAAATTTCTTTGTAAGTGATATATTTTTAGAGAATTGCATAGATAATTTAGATAGTAAAAAAGAAAAAAAACAACAAAGAATCCTAATAGAATATGTAAGTGCAAATCCGACAGGACCATTGCATATAGGACATGCAAGGGGAGCTATACTTGGTGATTCGTTATACAAAATAGGAAAATATCTAGGCTATGATATAGTAAGTGAATACTATGTAAATGACGCTGGAGAACAAATAGTAAAGCTAGGTAAATCAATATGTGCATTTGGCAAAAATGAATTTTACAACGAAGAGCTAGTGATTCCTGAAGGTTGCTATAATGGAGAATATGTCAGAGAACTAGCAAGAGAGGCAAAGGAAAAATTTGGCACAGATTGCTTTAAAGCTTGTGATACAGATTCTAAGCTATTAGAACAAATTAGTATCTTTGGTAAGGATAAAATGTTACAAGAAATAAAAGACAACTTAGCAAAAATTGGAATTTACTTTGATAGCTATGTGAGCGAAGTTGATATGTATAAAGACTGGGATAGCACACTAGAAATCTTGCAAAAAAATAATGCCATATACAAAAAAGATGAAAAACTATGGATAAAATCCACAGAATACGGAGATGAAAAAGATAGGTCTTTGATGAGAGAAAATGGCGAGATGGCTTATATAGTTGGAGATATTATTTATCATAGAAATAAATTTATGCGTAACTTTGATAGATACATTAATATATGGGGTGCTGATCATCATGGATACATCGCAAGAATCAAAGCTTCTTTAGAGTTTCTTGGATTTTCAAGTGATAAGCTAGAGATAATTCTATCCCAAATGGTCGCACTACTGAAGGATAAACAGGCTTACAAGATGAGCAAGAGAGCTGGCAATTTTATATTAATGAAAGATGTCATTGATGATGTAGGTAGCGATGCATTAAGGCTTGTTTTTTTAAGTAAGAAGGCAGATACTCAACTAGAGTTTGATGTAGAAGATTTAAATAGGCATGATGCATCAAATCCTGTATATTATATAAATTATGCTCATGCTAGGATTCATACATTGTTTGAGAAGTCAAATACAAGCTTTGAAAATATAGAAAAACAAAGTTTGCAAAACTTAAGCGAATCTTTAAAAAATCTATTAGTGCTATCTTTAAGGCTTGATAAGGTCTTAGACGATTCATTTAAAGATAGAGCGCCAAATAAAGTAGTGGAGTTTTTGAAGAATCTATCAGCAGAGTTTCATCACTTCTATAATGAAGAAAAAATACTAGAAACACAAAACGAAAAACAAACACTATATGCCCTAAAAATAGTGGCTAATTCTATAAAAAATGGATTATCACTATTAGGAGTAAATGCAAAAACAAAAATGTAAATCAACTTAGGAGGTTTAATGAGTATATCAGTTATTTTTCCGGGACAAGGAAGCCAAAGTATAGGAATGGGAAAAGACTTATATGATAACTCACAAATAGTAAAGGAACTATTTGAACAAGCAAGTGATGTCTTGCAAGAAGATATGGCACAACTATGCTTTAGCGAAAACGATAAATTAAATAAAACGAGATATACACAACCAGCAATATTATTAGTAAGCTATGCAACATATATGCTAATAAAGGATAAAGTAAAAGGAAGTATAAAGTTTGCTCTAGGGCATTCTTTAGGTGAGTTTAGTGCTTTATGTGCCACAAATGCGCTTAGCTTTGAATCTGCTATATCTTTGGTATCCATTAGAGGTAAGCTAATGGAAGAAGTTTGCAAAAATAAAAGTAGCGGAATGATGGTTGTTTTAGGGCTAGAAGATTTTGTGCTAGAAGAATTTTGTGAAAAAAAGAGGAATCTAGGGCTTAAAGTATGGTGTGCCAATTACAATGGTGATGGTCAAATTGTGTTAGGTGGAATAAAAGAAGACTTATCAGCACTAGAAGTAGAAATAAAGGGCTTAGGAGCAAAAAGGACTCTAATTCTACCTATGAGTGTGGCTTCACACTGCCCGATTTTAGAAGATATGAAAGATGATTTTAAATCCATACTAAGCGAAAGCATAAAAGATGAATTTCTATTTCCAGTTATTTCCAACACAAATGCAAAACCTTACAAAACAAAACAAGAAGCAATCGAACTTTTGTCAAATCAACTAATATTGCCAGTGCAATACAAGCAATCAATCACAAGCCATGAAGGTGAGATTGAACAATTTGTAGAATGTGGCGGAAGTGTTTTAAAAGGACTAAATAAAAGATTAACGCAAAAGCCAACAATATCGCTACAAACTTACACAGATATTTGTGAATTTATAAAATAAGGATAAAACATGACAATAGGTATATTAGGTGCAATGAATGAAGAAATTTCATTACTTTTGGAGCATTATAAAGATTATGAAACTATAAAATTTGGTGGAAATACGTTCTATAAAGTAAATTCAAATCACACAATAATAATAGCTTCAAGTAGAATAGGCAAAGTATTCTCGACTCTAAGTGCTGCAACTATGGTTTTACATTTCAAGTGCGAAAAGATGATCTTTAGCGGTGTAGCTGGTGGCGTAAATAGTGATTACAGAATAGGTGATTTAGTTCTTGGAGTTGAGTTGTGCCAACATGATGTGGATATAACTGCCTTTGGGCACCCTTATGGTTATATAAGTAATGGAAAAATATTTACAAAAACAGATGAATTTTTAACTAACCTAGCACTAGATATAGCTACAAAAGAAGGATACAAGATTCATAAAGGGATAATCGCTACTGGAGATCAGTTCATACACAATAAAGAAAGAAAAGAATGGATAAAGAAGGAATTTAAAGCAGATGCAATAGAAATGGAAGGTGCAAGTGTTGCAGTTGCGTGTGATAATTTAAATGTCCCATTGTGCGTTATAAGAGCTATATCAGACAATGCAGGAGATGAAGCATTAATTAGCTATGAAGAGTTTTTAGATGAGGCTGCTAGAAAGAGTGCATCATTGGTGATAAAAATGATAGAGCAACTATAATGAATCTAATTATAGTGCGTCATGCAAAAGCGCAAGATAGAGAAACTTGTGCTAGTGATGACTTACAAAGAGAATTAGTAGAATCTGGCATAAAAGATTCTAAGAAAATCGCAAAATATTTATCCAAACGCTATAAAAATATAGGCTTGATAGTCTCATCATTGGCGCTAAGATCGCAACAAACAGCAAAATACATATTAGAACAATACAAAAATACTGCATATGTAATAGATCCACAAATTAATCCTGATTCTAATATAGAGGGATATATCAAATACACAGAAAAACACGAAAATATAATAATAATCGGACATGAACCAAACATTAGCGAAGTGCTATATAAAATATGCAAAATCAAAAATGTAATAATTAAAAAATCATGCATAATTGAATTAAAATATAAAGATAATACATGGCAATTATTTGGAATTAAAAATATAAAGGACAAAAATGACTAAAATAGTAAAGATAGGGAAAATAAGCAATGAAGAAAAAGAAGTGCTAAAAGAAATTTGCAATTATGATATTTTAGAGATTCCATACTTTTATTCAATAAAGCTATATAGTATGCTACAAGAAGTTGGGGGGGGGGGGGGAGCAATTAGAGTTAGTTATATTTAATTTTGACTTTATAGCCTATAATGAAGATTTGGATAAAATACAAACATTAATAAACAGCAAAGTCAATACTTATATTCCATACCACGATTTCTATTATGCAGATAAAAGATTCATGTTTTGCAAATTAACTTCTATAGATAGTTTGGATAACTATGAAATAAACATGGCATATAATATGCACAAAATAAACAAAGAAACAAAAGATTTTCTAAATACAGCAGATAAAAGAGAACAATTTTTCCATGATAGCAGGCTGTTATCAATAGCTTCTAATTGGAGTGTGTTGACAAGTGAAAATATTGTAGAAGAATTTTTTAAATATCCATATACTATTTATATAGGACTTGAAAACAAATGTGACACGAAATGCCCACAATGTTTATGGTTTGGGGAACCATCGCAACTACACAAAACAAATTATTTTAGACAACACAATAGAATAACAGATGAAAAATTCTATAAAATAGTTGAATTTGCAAAGCTTGGCAACAGCAGAATTGTATTTTCTGGTCCCGGGGAACCACTATATGATGATAGAATCTTTGAATTTATAAAATATGCAAAATCTCAAAAAATAAGAAAGGTAGAAGTTGCATATCACCCAAACATGTTAAATGAAGAAAACTTCATAAAATTACTCAAACTAGATGTGAATCCTCCATTTTACATACATTTATTTTTAATATCAAGCAATTTAAACATCGCAAAAGATAAAGAAAGAATAAAATACATATTAAGAATTGCTAAAAATCATAATCTATCCAATGAGTGCATAGTTTTCCACATTACTTATAGCCCTACAATGTTTAATGAAGCTTTTAGATATTTTTTGGAAATAAAAGAAATAGGATATGAAGCACAACTATATAATGAATCTTACACAGCAAAACATACTATAAACAATAATAGATATTCTTGTGGATTGATATTTAAAGAAATGTATATTTTTCCTGATGGTTCTGTTGGGAATTGCTCAATACAAAGAAATATATTAGGATTTGAAGACGAAAGTATTTTTTCATATGGAAACATTTACAAAGATTCGCTACATGATATTTGGTTTGGAGAAAAACATAGAAAAATAGCTATGGAGCATATAAATCATAATATAGACAAAGATAGTGTATGTGCTAATTGTAATTCTTGGTATAATGAATGTTAAAAAAGGTCTAGCATGTTTTTTGGATTTTTACCTGATATTCAATCTAAATTTAAAAAAAGCGATGAATTAAAGGCTGTGTTTTCATACCTAAATGAAGCATTAGATGAGACTAGTGAAACAAATATAAGAATCTCATCTCTAAAAGCTGGTGATAAAAATGAGATAAAGCTAACAGATTCTATAATTGCAATAGAGCAAGCATATCTTACAAAAGCTCCGCAAGAAGCATTTTATGAAAGCCATAAAGAAATGATTGATTTTCAAATGGTAATAAATGGAAATGAAATATTTTTTGTAGCCCCTACTTTCGTGTGTGAAGTAAAAACCCCACTAAAAGATGATGTAATAGAATATTTTCCAAGCAAATTTGCATCATCGCTAAATATGTTCAAAGGTGCTCTAGCAGTTTTTGAAAGTAATGATGTTCATGCAGGAGGAATAAGTGGGATACAATCTAGCACACAAAATCTAGTCCAAAAGGTGGTAGTTAAGATTCCAAAGAATCTTATAAAGCTAAATTTCTAAGCAAACAATACGCTGCCGATTCTTAGGCAGTTACTTCCACATTTTATTGCAAGTTCAAAATCATTGCTCATGCCCATACTAAGAATCTTGGCATCTAATTGTTCATAAATTTTATAAGTAGTCTCAAAGCTTCTTTTAACCACATTTGTATCATCACTATGTGCTCCAATGCTCATAAGCCCACATAACTTGATGTTGCTACATGTTTCTTGTATTTTGTGATATATATCCTTTGCTTTATATGCTAATACACCACTTTTACTAGATTCATTAGCGCTATTTACCTGCAAGAGTGCCCTTAGGCTAAGATTATCCCTAGCAAGTCTTTTATTTAATTCTAAAGCAATATCATAAGAGTGTAGAGAATGGATTAAATAAGGTTTTAGTCTAAGTAAGGCATTTATTTTATTACTCTGTAATGTGCCAAAAAAATGCCACTCTAGCGGTATATCCTCCAAATCTTTGCTTTTTTCTTGTAGGCTTTGAATCTTGTTTTCACCAAATGCCCTTTGACCACATTTATAGAGTTCTGCTATTTGCTCTGTGTTTGCATATTTACTAGCTACTACTAGATTTATAATTCTATGTCTATCAGTAGAGATTCTTGCTTTTTCTATTTTGTCAATTATTTCTAGCAAATTTTGATTCAAACCCATAACCACTCCTTAAAATACTAGACTTCCATTTAATAACTTTGTAATATCATTATACATACCTAAAATCATCAAAGATAATAAAATCACCCAACCACATATCGTTAGGTAATAAATTGCATTTACGCTAGCTGGTTTTCTAACAATCATCTCATAAGTGGTAAAAACTATATGTCCTCCATCTAATGCGGGTATAGGAAGCAAGTTTAAAATCCCCAAATTTACAGATAACATAGCGGCAAATGCAAGTAGCATTACAATTCCAGATTCTGAAGCTTGTTTTGTAATGGTTACAATAGATACTATCCCTCCAATCTCGCTTGTAGGCAATACCCCAATTATTAGTCTTTCTATGCCTTGAACTATTAATTTACTTGATTGTATTGTTTTAAAGTATGCATATTCTATGGATTCTAAGAAATTATAAGAAATAGTTCGTATCTCTCCTTTTGCACTTATGCCTATTAATGCTCTTTTAATATCCTCTCCAAAAATATTTTTAGAATCTCCAATTTGAGGCATTATATTTACTACATATTCTTTATTATCCCGTAAAAATACAATTTCTAAATTCTCTCCATTAGAATCTTCTACTATCTTGCTTAATTGCCACCATGTCTTAATTTTCTTGCCATTTACTTCAATTATTTCATCATTATCGATTATCCCAGCTTTATATGCTATTTTATCTTTATCCACATTGCCAACAACCGGTGCTAAATCATTATGACCAATAAATGCAACACACAAAAATAATAAAAATGCTAATAATAAATTAAACAAAGACCCAGCAGCAAGTATTATAATTCTCTTTATATGAGAGATTCCATATAGGCTATCAGGGCTATAGTCTCTATTTTTTGGATCAAAATCTTTTTGTCCCTTAAGCTCTACAAAGCCACCAAGAAATATAGGGCGAATCGAATATTCCGTATCTCCTATTGTTTTTTTCCATAATCTTTGTTTGCCAAACCCTATGCTAAATGCCAATACCTTAACGCCAAAGATTCTAGCGGCTAAAAAATGCCCTAACTCATGAAAAAAAATCAAAAAAGATAAAACTAAAATAGAAACAATAATCCCCACGCTTACCTCGATTCAAACAAATATGACTTCACATAATCATATCCAGAATAAATAGTAATAAACACAGCCAACCATAACACATAAGAAGCAAAAGAATAATCCATAAGCAAAAGTGTAATAGCAGTTATTTGGAATCCAGTTTTATATTTACCTAAATTTGAAGCAGCCACATTTATCCCCTTTGACACTGCTACAACACGCAATCCAGTTATGAAAAACTCTCTGCTTAAAATCAAAAACACAGCCCAAGCATTAACCCTATCTAAAACCAAAAGTCCTATAAAAGCAGATAGCATTAAAAGCTTATCAGCCAATGGGTCAAAAATCTCTCCAAAAGTGCTTATAATGGAAAATTTTCTAGCAATTAGCCCATCAAAAAAATCAGTAATACTAGCAATACAAAATAATAAAGTAGAGAAATAGTTAATCCAACTACTATGTATTGGTGCTTGAAACAGAATATCGCCATATAGCATAATACAAAGCAATAAAAAGGCTAAAAATATACGCAATATCGTTAAAAAATTTGGTAAATACTCAAATCTAAACATTTATTTAAAGCTTGTTCCGCCATCTATTACTATAGTTTGCCCAGTTAGCCACGCACTTGAACTATCATCGCATAAGAATAAACACGCACCTGCTATATCATCTGGTGTCCCCATTCTATTTAGAGGGCTTTGTTCTTGGACTGCTGCTTTTATTTGCTCATAATCAGGGAATGCCTTTAGTGCATCTGTATCAATTGGACCACCACTTACAGCATTTACTCTAATGTTGAATTCTCCCAATTCCATTGCAGCATATTTCACCATAGTTTCAACTGCATTTTTGGAATTCCCATGTCCTGCATAATTTGGCATATATACTAAATTCCCAGTAGAGCTAAGCGATATTATGCTTCCTTTGCCAACTTTTTGCATTCTTTTTGCTGCTTCTTGTGCTCCAACAACAAATGCAAGAACAGTTGCAGTATAGATATTATTTAATCCCTTTGGCTTTAACCTCATAAATGGTGCAAACCCACCAACAACACTTTTGCCATAAATAATTGCATTGCTAATAAAAAAATCAACCCTAGAAAAATCTTCATCAATCTTTAAAAATAAGTCTTTATAAGTTTCTGGTTCTAAGACATTTAGAGGGTATGCTCTAGCTTTTATTCCATATTTATCCTCTACATCAAAAATAATTTTTTGTGCTTCTTCTTCATTTTTGTTATATGTAAATGCTATATTTACGCCATTTTGTGCGAAACGATATAAAATTGCCTTGCCTATCCCTCTAGTTGCACCGCTTATAACTAGTGTCTTACCATGTAATCTATCATTCATTTTATCACCTCATATTTTTCTAAGATTTTCTCTAAATATTTTAAGTTTTCTTTGCTCGGAGGCACTAATGGAAGTCTATATTCCAATAAATCTAAAAGCCCACAAATATATAATGCAGCCTTTATCATAATTGGATTACTCTCAACAAACAAAGTTTTGTTAATATAAAAAAGCTCATTGCTTAATTTTTGACTTTCTATATGATTGCCACTTTCATAGCTATGTATGAGTTGCGAGACTTTATTAGGAAGTAAATTTGAAGTAACAGAAATAGTCCCAACACCACCACAGCACAGTATAGGATAATTTAGCACATCATCACCACTAACGATGACTAAATCCTTAGCTTCCATATTTAACTCTATTACCTTCTCGACACTTCCGCTTGCTTCCTTTATCCCATAGATATTCTCTACATCATTAAAAAGTCGCAAAATAGTTTTAGTCTCTAAATTAACCCCCGTCCTACTTGGAACATTATATAGCATAAGAGGGATTTCAAGTGCATTTGCAACTTCTTTGTAATGCTGATATAAGCCCTCTTGTGTTGGCTTGTTATAATATGGAGTAACACACAAAATGGCATCTGCACCGCAACTTTGGGCGAATCTTGCAATCTCTATTGCCTCACTTGTAGAGTTGCTACCAGCACCCGCTAATACTTTTATAGCTTTTCCATTATTGTTATATTTTTTGCACACACTAAGTGCTACTTCTATACATTCTTTATGTTCATCATGGCTCAAAGTAGCAGATTCTCCAGTAGTCCCAACAGGCACTATCGCGTCTATCCCTTGATTTATCTGTCTTATAATTAGAGATTCATACTTTTCTAAATCTACTTTACCATTTTTAAAAGGCGTAACAAGTGCAGTCATTGCACCTATAACTTGATTATTGCAACGCATTTTCTACCTTATTTTTGCAAAGTTACTATATTTAGTTGAGAATCTACAAAATACTTATTAGCAACTTCTACAATGTCTTTTAAACTTAAAGATTCGAAGTTTTTCTCAAAGGTTAACAGAACATTCAAATCACCCCTTGCTACATAGCTACCAAACAAACTAGCTACATTAGCACTTGATTCTAGGTCATATAAGAATGATGTTTTCATATTTTTCTTTACTTTATCTAGTTCTTTTTGTGTTATTTTGCCTTGCTTTACTTTATCTAGCTGTGCTTTTATTTCACTCTCTAGCTTATCTAGGCTAACAGAAGAATTAGCTAATGCTAAGACTAAAAATAAGCCATCATCAATTAAATCCATATTATAAGCATGAATCTCAGCTGCTAGACGCTTATTGTCTACTATTTCTTTTACAAGCAGACTACTATTTCCATTGGCTAGAATCTCACTTATAGCGTTTAGTGCGATTTGGTCTTTGTGATTAAATGATGGAATCTTATAAGCTAGAGTTATTATTTCAACTTCACTTTGCTTATGCACCTTTACCTTTTTTAATCCATCTTGCTTTGGTTCTTGCATATATACTTTTGGTATTTCTATATTGGCATTTTTTATTTTGCCAAAATATTTTTCAACTTCCTTTGTAGCTTGTTTTGCGTCTATATCACCTGCAATTACTACTACTGCATTTTTTGGCTGATAGTATATCTTGTGAAACTCTCTAATATCCTTAATAGTCCAATTTCTAATATCGTCCATAAATCCAATTGGTGTCCAATGATATGGGTGATATACAAAAGCTGTATTAAAAAGCCTAAAATACATATAGCCTATGGGATCATTATCAGTCCTCCACAATCTTTCTTCTGCTACAACATTTCTTTCAGGTTGGAACTCTGAATCTTTTAGGCTTAGATTCTGCATAAGCTCTGAAAATAACTCTAGAGTTTTACTCATATTCTCACTACTAGAATTTACAAAATAATGAGTATAATCAAACCCAGTAGAAGCATTGGTCGCACCACCAAATCCCTTTACTATTTTGTCAAATTCACCAGCTTTTAGATTCTTGCTTGATTTGAAATTTAGATGTTCTAGCATGTGTGCTATACCGCTTTTACCCATTATTTCATTTCTACTACCAACTTTGTAGAATATATTTGTGCTAACAACATTTGAGCCATTATCCATAGGTATGACAATAACCTCTAATCCATTACTTAGAGTGCTACTATAATGTTTTGGTAAAGATGATTTAAAATTATTATCTGCCATTAAAACTCCTAAAAATATAAACAATCCAAAAAAAATACGAATCATAATTTTACTCCAACTGCTTGTGTGATATTACTAAATCCATCGCTTTGCAATAATTCTAAAAGACCTCTATTTATATCACGCACAATCATAGGTCCTTCAAAAATTAAAGCACTATAAATGCTAAGCAAGTTTGCTCCATGGCAGATTCGCTCATAAGCACTCCTAGCATCATATATGCCACCGCTACTTATAATTGTGGTTTTCTTTGCATATACTTTTGATACTTCTTTTAGTATCTGAAGACTTTTGTTTGATAATGCCTTGCCACTTATACCGCCTATTTCTTTCGGGTTTTTCACCACAGAATAATCAAGTGTTGTATTTGTGATAATAATTCCACTAATTTTATTGCTAATTGCAACTTCTATTAGCTTAAGCATAGAATCAATACTTAAATCAGGCGAGAACTTGATGTATATTGGCTTACTATAAACCTCTCTTAATGCAATACATAGCTCTTGTATGAATCCTTCATTTTGTAAATCTCGCAAATTTGGTGTATTTGGCGATGAAATATTTACACTTAAATAATCACTATAATTTGTAAAAGCTAGTGCTAATTCTATGTAATCTTTTATTGCATTTTCTTGTGCTGTATCTTTGTTTTTGCCGATATTTATACCAAGCGGAATTGCAAATGGATAATTAGGCTTAATCCTGTTTAAAACAACATTTAAGCCATCATTGTTGAATCCCATTGCATTTTGTATGCTTTCTTCTTCTATGTGTCTCCAGATTCTTGGCTTTAGATTTCCTACTTGTGGTCTTGGTGTTATAGCACCTAACTCTAATGCTCCAAAACCTAGAGAGAGCATACTTTTTAACATAGTTGCGTTTTTATCAAATCCAGCCGCTAAAAGCACAGGATTATAAAATTTATTTTCATCTATTTCTTGATACAACAACCCACTTTCTATTTTTGTTTTTTCTGAAATAAAAGACAATATAGGAGGAAAGAAATCACAAGCCTTAGACATACCATTTACTAAAGAATGTGCCAACTCACAATCTAACTTGAAAATATATGGGCGAATTGATTTATAAAAGGACATAAAAACCTCGGTAGTTTATCTATGTAACAATTACTAAAAATTGTAACATGTTTTGATTAATGTAGCATAAATATTACTACATTGCTAGTGAAACGATAAATAAGATTGGTATTATGTAATAAAATACTTTCAAGGATACTAATGAAAAAAATCTTAACATGCTCATCTGTAATACTTATATATTTACAGAATATTAATGCTGAATCTATATCAACGCTTTACAAAAATTCATCTTTAAACAACCCAACACAAATCAATTATGCAGATGTGCTTGGAAAAGATTCTATATTAAATAATAGTGATATAGCAGAAAGTTTACTTAAAATCCCAGGATTTTCCATATCAAAAAAGGGTGGCGGTGGAACAGAGGCATTTTTTAGATCGCTTGGTGGAGGAAGATTGCCTATAGTTATAAATGGTGGCAATCTTCTTGGTGGTTGTGGCGGAAGAATGGATACGACTTTAACATACATATTTCCGCAAAATTATAATTCAATCAATATTATAAAAGGTCCCCAAGATGTGAGATATGGCTCATTAATTACTGGCGGAATGGTATTTAATAGAGAGATTCTAAGACTAGATAACAAAAGTTTTAATGGAGGATTTGATGTTTTATATGGCAGTTTTGATAGACTGGATATAAATACACATGCTATTAGTGGTAATGAATTTGGAAATGTTCAAGCAATTTATTCAAATTATAGAAGTAATGATTATAAAAACGGAAACAATCAAAATGTTCATTCACAATACAAAAGACAATCTGGAACCATAATTGGCACCATAACACCAAACCCAGCACTAGCGTTAGAATTTAGCCTAGATATAGGGCGTGGTGAGGCAGCATATGCTGATAGATCAATGGATGCTAGAACTTTTGATAGAGAATCTTACCAAGCACATATAACCAAAATCATAAATGAAGATATAGTTGATATACTTGTATATCACCACGAAATAGATCACATAATGGATAATTTTAGTCTAACAAATGATATGCCAAAAATAGGAACAACATACAAAATAAGCAATCCAAACAGAACAAACACTGGAACTAGAATAGAATATCAAAAAAAATTCAACTTAGCTAAAGTTTATTTTGGTGGAACCTACAATATAGACAAACATAAAAGCAGATCAATATCAAATCAAAACAACATAAATGATGCAGAGACAATATTAAATCAACCATACACACCAAACTACACATTTAAAAATTATGGCTTATTTACTCAACTAGAGAAATTTAACAATAATAATGTAGGATACTTTGCTGGTATTAGAGGTGATATAGTAGAAACAAGGAATCATAAAACACAAACACAAGATACAAAATACGCTATTAGTGGTTTTACTAGGATTGAAAAATACTTTAATGATTATACATTATATGCCGGGGTGGGATATGCAGAGAGAGTGCCTGATTTCTGGGAAATATCTAAGAAAAATGGAGAAAATTTAAATAAAGAAAAGAACTCTCAAATAGATCTTGGAATTAACTATCAAACAAACAAGTTACAAACCAATATTGCTGGTTATGTATCACATATACAAGATTATATAATGTTAGATTATAGAAATCAATCAACTTCAAGCTTAAATACAAATTCACTCCTATTTGGTGGAGAGGTAGAAGTCTCTTATGAATTCTTAGCAAATACATATGCATTACTGCAACTAAGTTACACTTATGGAGAAGATATTAAAAATAACAGACCGTTAGCACAAATAGCACCATTTCAATCAACCTTTGCATTGCAGTATGATAATGGAAAATACTTTGTTAAAGGTGAGCTAATAGCGCATGCAAAACAAACAAGAACTCTCGTTAGATACGGAAATGTTGTGGGTCAGGACTTTGGAGATTCTAGTGGATTTGGAATAGCAAATATATATGCTGGATATACTTATAAAAATATGAAAATATTAGTTGGAATAGAAAATATAGCTGATAAATTATATAGTTACCACCTATCAAAAAATAGTATAGAGCTAGATTTAGCTGATAATCCAGTAAGTCAGAGAATATATGAAATGGGTAGAAATGTATGGGCTAGAATAAAATTTGATTTCTAAAATAAGTGGTGGCTCGAGGCGGAATCGAACCACCGACACGGAGATTTTCAGTCTCCTGCTCTACCGACTGAGCTATCGAGCCATTTTTGAAAACTATAAAGGTGAAATTATACTATGTTTTATTTAATCATTACTTAAATTATGATTTTTTGAACACAAAAACTTTATCTCCTTTTTGATTGGTAAAAGAAGCAATGTTTGTATAGCTATAAAAAAGTGCCATTTTAAAAAACTCATAGACTTCTTCTTCATGTGTTTTTTCTACATAAATAATGCCACCACTTTCAAGTCTTTTGTGTATGAATGCAAAATCTTTTTTACATTTATTATCCCATTCTTGTTTATTTTGTGGTGAATTATTTGCTAGAGATTCTCCATTTATGTCGCAAAACCACATCTTTAAAAAATTATTTTTAAAATACTCTTTTGCATTAAATTGATAAGGAGCATAAAATGCAATCTTGCATTTGCCCCCCTTTAGCTTTGAATCAATATTTTCTTCAGTTATAAACTGCGGAATATGAGTGTGTAAAATAAGTGTTTTCATTGGGTCTAAATTGCTATAAATATTCTTATACATCTTTAATATAAATGCCTTTATGTCCAGATATGCAATTTCATTTGGATTTTGTGGGATTGTTGGTGGAATCTTTAGTGCTTCACAAACTAGTCTTTTTATCCATAAATCAATAGCATCTCCATTGGCTTTAGATAGATGGTTTTTAATAGCTATGACTTCTATATATGTGCGTGGGTTTAGATATTTTTGTGCATTGCTTTCTGTAAAGTCATTATTAACCTTTATAGAATCTAACCTAGCTTTAATCCCAAAGAGGCTTGGATAAAAGAATTCTGATTCAAAGTTAATTTTTACAAGTGGGTTAGAATCATAAATTAGACACTTTCTTTCATTTAATGCAGATTCAAAGGCAAAATGCCCCTGATACATGTAAGGAAATATTACAAAGTCATTTTCTTGAGAGTTTGCTAAAATTAACTTCTCTGGCAATGATAAAAAATCACTATCAGATACCAATACCAACTGCTTTAAGCCTTCTAATTGCACGATATACCCCAACTTTAAATTTTAAGAATCAAAGATTCTAACATAAATTTTTTATATAATAGACTAAAAATTATTCTAGGATTTTTAATGCAAATATTTAAAACAACAAAAAATATGCAAACATTTATACAAAACTATAAAATAAAAAATCCAACCCACAAAATAGGCCTAGTGCCAACAATGGGTGCATTACATAATGGACATCTATCACTAATTAGACAAAGTGTAGAATCATGTGAGCTAACAATAGTATCAATCTTTGTAAATCCAACACAATTTGGTAAAAACGAAGACTTCAATAAATACCCAAGAAAAGAAGAAGCAGATATAAATTTGTGCAAAAGCCTAAATGCAGTTGTGTTTATGCCAACGATTGATGAGATGTATCCATACAAAGATGATATGCAAATAAAGCTAAAAGCTCCACAAAGCCTATCAAATACATTAGAAGGTAAGGCAAGAGCTGGGCATTTTGATGGTGTTGTGCAAGTTGTATTAAAACTATTTAATATAGTAACTCCGCATAGAGCATTTTTTGGCAAAAAAGATGCACAACAATTATTAATAATAAAACAAATGATAGAAGATTTATTCTTACCAATTGAAATAGTAGAATCTCAAATTATAAGAGATGAAAATGGACTTGCGTTAAGCTCAAGAAATGCTTACTTAAATGATGATGAAAAAAACGAAGCATTAAAAATATCAAAAAGCTTAAGAGAAGCCTCTAAAGCAATAATAAATGGCGAGACAAATAGTAAAAAAATTAAAGAAATCGCCACAAAGGTCTTAGAGGGCTTAGAGATAGAATATTTTGAAATAGTAAATAAAAAACTAGAAACAATAAAGACAATAGAAAAGAATAACACCATAATACTAGTTGTAGTAAGGATTAATGGAGTTAGATTGCTAGATAATCTTTGGCTTTAATTTGCTATTAAGTATTTTTATAATAGATTTGCCACTTTAATCTTTGAGAGCAAGGCTTTTGTATAAAGCATACATTTGAAAAAAGATTCTTCTAAATTTCTTATTTTCAAATCACACTATCAATATTTAATCGGATTTACATGGAATTGTTACATAAATGTTTTGTTAAATTTTATTCTCCAATGCCTGCTATTGTGGCACTTGGAATCTTATCTGCATATTATTTTGGATTAACTGGAACTTACTGGGCAGTAACTGGAGAATTTACCCGCTGGGGCGGTCATATACTTCAATTTTTAGGAGTTGATACACAATCTCTTGGATACTTTAAGATAATAGGTTTAAGCGGAACTCCGCTTGATAGAATAGATGGCGTTATGATTATTGGTATGTTTTTTGGTGCATTTATTGCTACTAGCTTTGCAAATAACATAAAATTAAGAATGCCACAAAGCAATATAAGGATAATACAGGCTTTGCTTGGTGGGATTATTGCTGGATTTGGAGCAAGAATTGGTATGGGTTGTAATTTGGCAAGTTTCTTTACTGGGATTCCGCAGTTTAGTTTGCATGCTTGGTTTTTTACTATTGCAACTATAATTGGAGTATATTTTGGCACTAAGGTTGTTTTATTGCCAATTTTTCGCTCTAATGTAACTTTACAAAAAGTAGATAGTAAAAAGAATCTAACAAAAAGCAGTGCAACTTTGAATATATTTTTTGGGATTCTTGCTTGTGTGTTTATAGTTGGATTTATTTTATATTTGATTTTTTATACACAAATACCAGAAGGCAAAAAAATATCGATTCTAGCGATAGCTACTATTTTTGGGGTTGCATTTGGGTTTATTATTTCAAGAGCACAAATATGTTTTACTTCAGCTTTTAGGGATTTGTTTATAACTGGTAGAGGATATATGGCAAGGGCTGTTATTGTGGGAATGATAGTATCTACAATAGGTGTTTTTAGTTACATAATGTTGGGAATACCGCCAAAAATTATGTGGGCTGCTCCTAGTGCTATTATTGGTGGTTTGCTATTTGGTTTTGGCATTGTTATTGCTGGCGGGTGCGAATGTGGTTGGATGTATAGGGCAGTAGAGGGGCAAATGCATTATGTAATAGTTGGAATCGGAAATATAATAGGTTCTACATTAGTTGCACTTACATGGGACTTTTATGCTCCAACTTTAGCGACAAATTTTCCAAAAATAAATCTACTAGAATCTTTTGGAAACTATGGTGGGCTGTTGGCAAATTATGTTTTATTGCTTTTGTTTTTGGCATTTGTTTTATTTTTAGAAAATAAATATAGAAAAAATCAAAAATTCCAAAATGCATATCAAGGATAAAAAATGAAAAATATACTACCAACATATAGACTTGACTTACAAGGTGAACCATGTCCTTATCCTGCTATAAGGACATTGGAGGTATTACCTGAATTAAAAAATGGTGACATTTTAGAGATAATTAGTGATTGTCCACAAAGCATAAATAATATCCCAATAGATGCTAAGAATCATGGGTATGAAGTGCTAGAAATAGAGCAAATTGGAGCTACAATTAGATATTTTATTAAAAAGCCTTAATAAAAGCTAAATTTAAAAAAATTTTTAGTAAAATTATAGCTTTAATTTTTTCAAAATTCACACACGCTAATCCTAGTTAGGTTGCGATTTATCGTTTATGAGCGTGGAGGGAAAACTAACTTTAAGGAGAATAATATGGTTACTATGAAAGACCTTTTGGAATGTGGTGTTCATTTCGGACATCAAACAAGACGCTGGAATCCAAAAATGAAAAAATTTATTTTTGGTGTAAGAAAAAATATTCACATAATAGATTTACAAAAAACTCTAAGATATTTTAGATATACATACAATATCGTAAGAGACGCTGCTGCAGAGGGCAAGACAATAATGTTTGTTGGCACAAAGAAACAAGCAAGCGAAACACTAAAAGAATACGCAGAGAGCGTTCAAGCACCTTATGTTAATTATAGATGGCTAGGTGGTATGCTAACAAACTTCTCAACAATCAAAAAATCAATAAGAAAACTTGAAATCATTGAAGAAATGGAATCTAGCAATCAAATCGACTTGCTAACAAAAAAAGAAAAATTAATGATTCAAAGAAAAAAAGAGAAATTAACTCAATATCTAGGTGGTGTAAGACATCTTAAAAAAGCACCTGATATGATTTTTGTAATTGACGCTGCAAAAGAAAAAATAGCAGTTGCTGAAGCTAGAAGACTTGGAATCCCTGTTGTTGCACCACTTGATACAAATTGCGATCCTGATGTTGTTGATTATCCTATACCTGGAAATGATGATGCTATAAGATCAATACAGCTATTCTGCAAAGAAATAGCAGAAGCAATCACTGAAGGAAGGGCAATAGCTGGTGGAGAAATACCTGCAAATACTGATGAAGTAGCTCCAATTAGCGAAGAAGAGAAGCAAGAAGTTATAAATGAAGCTATGAGCGAAGAAGATTTTGAGAAAAAAATGCAAGAGGAATCAAAGGAGCAATAACATGGCAGAAATTAGTGCACAATTAGTAAAGCAACTAAGAGAAATGACTGATGCTGGTATGATGGACTGCAAAAAGGCATTAGTAGAAACGAATGGAGATATAGATAAAGCGGTAGAATACTTAAGAGAAAAGGGCTTAAGTAAAGCTGCTAAAAAAGCTGATAGAGTAGCTGCTGAAGGTGCTATTAACATAAAAGTTGCATCTGATTTTTCAAAAGCAAGTATGGTTGAGATAAACTCTGAAACTGACTTTGTGGCTAAAAATGACGGCTTTAAAGAGCTTGGAGTTAAGACTATCGATGCTATTTATGATTCAAATATTTCTAGTGCTGAAGAACTGCACACATTAAGCTTAGATGGCACTAAGTTTGAAGAATATCTAAAAACACAAATTGCCAAAATTGGCGAAAATATAGTAGTAAGAAGAATCGCAAAAGTAAGCACTAGTGGAAATGGAATTGTAAATGCTTATGTGCATTCTAATGGTAGAGTTGGCGTTATCATCGCTCTAAAATGCAACAAGGCAGAGAGTGTAGGAAAGTTAGCTGACTTTACAAAGAATCTATGTATGCACGCTGCTGCAATGAAGCCTCAAGTTATATCTTATGAATCTTTTGATATGGACTTCATCAAAAGCGAAAAAACTGCCATCATAGCTGAACTAGAAAAAGAAAATGAAGAGCTAAAAAGACTTGGTAAGCCATTACATAAGATTCCACAATATATATCTCAAGCAGAACTAAGCGATGAAATTATCGCACAGCAAACAGAAAAACTAAAAGAAGAGCTAAAGTCTCAAGGTAAGCCAGAAGCTATTTGGGACAAGATTCTTCCGGGTCAAATTGAGAGATTCAAAGCAGATTCAACAATTTTAGACCAAAGATTAACTCTTCTTGGACAATTCTATGTAATGGACGATAAAAAAACTATCCAACAAGTTCTAAACGAAAAAGGAAGCGAACTTGGCGATGAGATTTCAGTAGTTGAATACATAAGATTCGAGCTGGGTGAAGGTATAGAAAAACAAGAAAGTAATTTCGCTGATGAAGTAGCAGCACAGCTTGGATAGATAATGTTAGAGGCAAGGGACATTTCTTTTGGCTATGAAAAGCCAATCTTAGATAATGTCTCTCTATTTGGCAAAGGTGGCGATATAATATCCATAATGGGTGTTAGTGGTAGTGGTAAAAGCACACTTTTGCATATTCTATCTTCTTTCTTAAAACCAACATTAGGCACAATCAAACTCTTTAATAAAGATATATACTCACTATCTCAAAGCGAGATTTTAAATATAAGAAGAAAAGACTTAGGAATAATATTTCAATCACATTATTTATTTTTGGGATTTAGTGCATATGAGAATCTTCAAATTGCAGAAATATTAAGTAATGAAAAAATAGATTCTAATTTACTAGAATTATTTGGGATTCAAAATATAATAAATCACAATGTAAGCACACTTAGCGGTGGGCAACAACAAAGGCTTTCAATTGCAAGAATCCTAACTAAAAAGCCAAAGATAATATTTGCTGATGAGCCAACTGGTAACCTAGATAGGGAAATGGCATTTAATGTTATGGAAATATTATTCTCCTATGCTAAGGCAAATTCGTCTCTTTTGATTTTTGTTACTCATGACCCACTTCTTGCAAAAAGAGCTGATATGGCATATGAACTAAGAGATTCAAAGCTACATACTCTAAGCATATAAATGGAACTATTAGCATATCTAACAGAAGGAAATGTTGCTAATTTTTTATTATTGCTTTTAAGGTTTAGCGGGATTATTGCATTTTTTCCATTTTTTGAAAATCAACTTTTAAATATGCAGATAAAAGGCATATTAATTTTTTGGCTTACGGTGCTTTTTATACCGATAGTGGAAGTGATACCTCCTGCTGATATGACTATTTTAGAATTTATTGTTGCCGGTTTATCAGAGATAATGCTTGGCTTCTTGGCTTCTATGGCACTGCAGATAGTATTTGGCATGATATCTTTTGGTGGGGAGTTAATATCATTTGCAATGGGACTTACAATAGCGAATGCTTATGATCCAGTAACAGGCACACAAAAGCCTATCGTAGGACAACTTCTAACGCTTCTAGCCTTGCTTATAATGTTAGCACTTGATTATCATCATTTGTTTTTCTATTTCGTATCTTCAAGCATACAAGAAATTCCTCTGGGAAGCTTTATGTTTAGCGATAATTACATACAATATATAATAAAATCATTCTCAAATCTCTTTTTAATTGGGCTTACAATGGCGTTTCCAATTATTGCACTTATATTGCTATCTGATATTATTTTTGGAATGATTATGAAAGCACACCCTCAATTTAACCTACTTGCCATAGGATTCCCAGTAAAAATCACAATAGCATTTGCTGTATTAATAGTCATAATTCCAGCAGTCATGATACATTTTAAAAGAGAGTTTTTAAGTGCGTTTGATGCACTTACTATCTTATTTCAATAATTTTTAGTGATATAATAGAATCTTAAACAAGGATTTAAAGTGAAAGAATTATTGAGTGCAAAGAAAATCAAAATTATCTTTATATTAGCATTCATGTCATCATTAGCACCATTATCCACAGATATGTATTTACCGGCCTTAAGCGAAGTGCAAATAGCATTTCACACAAATCCATTTTACATGCAATTATCAATCGTTTCATTTTTTCTAGCATTTTCATTAGGGCAGCTAATTTATGGTCCAATTAGCGATGTGTATGGCAGGAAGATTCCGCTTTATGTAGGACTTATTATATTTATAGTCTCAACTTTTGCATGTCTTAGCGTAGATTCCATTTATGCATTTATTGTATTTAGATTCTTACAAGCACTAGGTGGTTGTGCTGGAGTTGTGATAACAAGGGCGATAGTAAATGATAATTTTAGTTTCAAAGAAGCCTCAAGCATTTTTGCACTAATTATGGTAACTTCTTCTCTTGCTCCAATGTTATCTCCAACTTTTGGCAGTCTATTGCTTGATTATTTCTCATGGAAGAGTATTTTTACGACACTATTTATTTTGGGGATTATTTTATTATTGTGTGTTATTTTTGGCTTAAAAGACATAAAAGAAAAGAGGAATAATCTAAAGCTAGATACAAAACATGTCCTAAAAAATTACATAACAATATTAAAAGATAGACGATTTAGAATCTATATCTTCTCATCAGCATTTGCTATGGCTACTATATTTGCATATATTGCAGGCTCATCATATATTTTTAGAGAGTATTATGGCTTGAGTGAAAAGGCATATGGAATCTTATTTGGATTAAACGCATTTTCTTTTATTATATTTGCAAATATAAATGCACAAATTACGCTAAAATACTCATATTCTCCATATAGCATACTTCCAAAGGCGTTTTTTATAATGTTTATTATTGCACTTTTGTTAATTTGCGTTGGGATTTTTAGGTTGCATTTTGTATTTTTTGAGATTTTATTGTTCTTTATGATAGGTATGCTTGGGTTTGTCGCACCAAATACAACTACACTTGCTATGGCTAGATTTAAAAATAACTCCGGAAGTGCTTCAGCCCTCTTTGGGACAACCCAATTTTTAATAGCTGGTTTTGTAGCTTTTATAGTAAGTGTCATTGAAGCAAATAGCCCACTGCCACTAGCGTTTGTAATAGCAATGTGCTTAATTGTTGCTTCTAGTATTTATTTTTTTATAATACCACGCAGGAGATAATTATTTACTCCAGCCATATTTGTTAAATATTTTTTCAGATTCTTTTGTGCTTAGAAATTCTATAAAATCATTTGCTTCTTTACTTGCATTATCTTTGGCAACAACATTAAAATCCCTATAAACAACCAAATCTTTTTCTATTTTTACTACATCACCAAAATCTGGATTGCTTTTCGCCCAGTCAAGCCCATGTAATCCATACATCAGCCCTATCTTCTAAAAATGCCTTTCTAGCACCACCACTATTTGGTGTGAATTCAACTATATTTGCACGGAATTTGGCAATTGTATCTATATTTTTTGTTCTACCAATCATATCTTCCCACACACCAGTCCCGGAAGTATTGCTTTTCCCAGCACCTTCTGGCACTACGATTCTTGCTTGCTTATTTGCTAGATCTTTTAATCCCCTAATTTTTAAAGGATTCCCCTTTTTTGTTAGAATAATTGCCTCTCTTAAGTATAGTGGCTTTATTTTCTTTGGGTCAAATCCACTAAAATCAGTAGCGATAGCTAATGCTGATTGCTCTGATGAACCAAATAAAATATCTGCATTTTGTGCTGCTTTATCCCTCCATGTGCTTTGTGGTCCAAATATTATATTTACCTTATTTCCTGTTTTAGCTTCAAATTCTTTTGCTATTTCTTGTAATGCAGTGTGAGGACCTCCTGGACCATATACATTTATATCTGCAAATAATGTTCCACTAAATAGCAATGCTAAAATTCCAAATTTTGTAACAATATGTTTCATAAATCTCCTTAATAAAATTGTCTTAAAATTCTATATAAAATAAGTAAATGCAAGATTAATAAGATAAAATGATAAAAAGCATAAAGTAAAATAATGATTTTTATCCCAAGTAATGAAATAGTATTCCACAAATTAAACACAAAAGAAGAGCTAGATAGAGATGAGCTAGAATCTAGATTCTGCAAGATTTTTGGCTTTGATGAATATTGTGAATATATTTTTTTATATACAAGATTAAAAGATACTTATTATTGTGTGCTAATTAAAAAGGATAATCTAAGAAAATACACAAAAGATTCAAAAGAAATACTAACTCACCCGATATTTCTAGCCTCACAGCTTGGAAGTGAAGATTGTAATTTTATAATAACATGCAATAAAGAAATACAATATGTAAAATACAACAATCAACACATTGTAGATTTTGCTATTTATGGGAGCTTTGATGAAATAAATTGTGAGATTTTGCAAGGTAACACTTATTTATGGAATTTAGATAATACATTTGATACATCACAATTAAAATTAAAACAAATACACCAAAGCCCAAATAATCTACAAATCACAAACCTAAACCAAATTCCCAAACAACCTCCACTTCTCAAGCAACCACTATTTATTATGATAGCTACTATATTTTGTGGAATCTTGCTTGGACTTGCATATCCTACATATCTAAACATAAAAAGCAATGCCAACATAACACAAGTTACAATAATTAAGTCAGAAATAAACCAAAAGCTAGAAGTAAACAATCAAAACCTACAACAAGAAAAGGAGCTAGAGCACAAAATCCAACAAGCAACATCACAGCTTCAAGCTTTATTATCAAAACAAGAGCAAAATAAAAAAATATTATTAAAATATGGCAATACACAAACTCATATTGTTGATTTCTTCTATGACACTTATAAATATATAAAAGAAAATAATGTAAAAGTAAAATACATAGGTTACAAAGATTCCTCGCTTTTTATGCTGATATTAAAAGATAGTAATGCAATTTTAACAACTGATAAATTACACAATATAAACAATATACAAGATATACCAAGCAATGATACTTATATATTTGTGGAGATTATGCAATGAATCTTATAACAAAGTCAGAAGCACTAATAGATAAAATGACTAAAAGAGAAAAAATACTTTTACTCATTACAATCTTTGTATTATCATTTGCAATCTCACTCAATCAAACGCTAAATAACGCACAATACAATCTTAATAAAAGCATTAATGAGCTATTAGAAAATCAAAATATCTTAGATTCAATTGTTGATTCAAACCTTACTGCAACAGATGTGAGTGCCTTGGATAACGAAATAGAAAGACTAAAACAAGAAATACACAAGCAAAACCAACAAATACAAAATCTCCACTCCAAACGCAATGAAATATCAGAACTAAGAGAAATATGTGATAACTTAAATATAGATTCAAATATAGAAAAACAACAATCAAACATCTACATAAGGGGAGAGAGCAACTTCCAAAATATAATGGAATTAATAGAATCTATAGAACAATCATTTATAACACTAAAAATAGAAGAATTAACAATGTATCCAAATAAAAAAGAAATAGTATTTAATATAACAATAACACTTATAAATTAGCAATTTATCTAAGAAAAGACTCCTAGAATCTTTTCTTATTTACATCACTAATAATATCATCTGCAATTCTATTTACATTATTAG
>NZ_JAQHXR010000007.1 GCF_027859255.1 Helicobacter ibis | reverse complement strand
ATAAGGAGTTGGTAAAGATGGATTAAAGAGGCTTTATAATGAGTAAGAAAGTTAATTGATGTGATAGAAATAGGTGATTATAAGAAAGCTATCAAGCCAATAGCCTCCAAACAATCTAAAGAGTATCCTAAATGCTACAACACAAAACTTCAAGCGTGAGCTAGAAAAGCTAAATATCTCATCAAATGCAATAAGCCAAGTCTTCAAAGAAATGGATAGAGAAAATAAAGAAGGATACAATGAAGCAATAAATATAGTGCTAAAAGACTTATATGAAGATTCTAAAGTAATGCTAGATAGAAGCAGATATGACAGCTTTAGAAAATTGCTTGATGAGAAAGGAGTAGCAAAGGTGTTTAATTCTCAAGGAGAAGAGTTAGCTAGGTATTGGTTTAGTTGGAAGATTGTAAATTAAAAAAGATAGAGTAGTTGCAATACAGAGACAAAAATATAAATCTCAATATAGAACTCATAAAAAAGCCAAAAAATATGTTTGAATATGTAATTTTCCATGAATTAGCACATCTAATTTACCCAAATCACTCTAAGGAATTTTTATCGTTATCTTACTTGCTATATGAGTGATTGGCAAAAAAGAAAAGAACTATTAGAAAAACTAGAAGTATAGTTTTATAAAAATGTGGCAAATAATTCCTCTATGCTACTCTTTTTATAGTTTTCAAAATCTTTAAAATCACTTATGCTTTTATTGTAGTAAAAAAGATAAATTTCGATTCTTTTTGACTATACAAAGCCAATAGCTCCCAAATACTCTTTTACAAATTCAATTTGTGCTCTTTGTGGGAGATTGTGTGCTTTTGCATACTTTTCTAAGCTTTTAGAATCTGCATTAAAAGCAAAGGTATAACGAACCTTGTGAGAAACTCCTTTAAATTTTGTATCCCCTGCAATCTTACCCTTTGTGCTAGAAGCAACCTCTACAAACCCCACAAACCATGATATCCCAGAGTTATCCCATTTGCTTAAGCCTGTTTTACCATAAATAGTATATTTTATCTTAATCACCTCTTGCTGTGCCTTTTTAGATACCGGTAGGCTAAGATTACTTAAGCTAGTAATAAGTTCTAATTGCTCTAATGCATTAATTTGCAAACTATCATCAAGCCAAAAATCATCGATATTCTTGCCAATCTTTTCATTTCCATAATGGAGCTTATACAGATAGCTTTGCATTTTCTCCCTACCAATCTTTCTTGCTAACTCTTTAAATGCAGGGACTTGTGAGATTTGCATACCGCTTTTAAGGCATGCATCACTTCTCCAAGCTTCCAAACTTACAGGCTTTCCATCATAGTGATAAAAAATATCCTCACTATCACGCATGATACCTAGATCAAGCCCAATAAGTGCATGATAAATTTTAAAAGTAGAGGCAGGCATATAACGCACTTTGGCTCTACTTGTATCATTGCTTATAAGCTTTCCTTGCATATTTATAATAATTGTGCCTTTGATATCATATTTGCTAAAAAGCTTTTGCAAAGTAGAGTTAGTTTGCAATTTATTTGTAGAATCTATATTTGTATTTGCATAGGCTATGCTAAAAAGCAGTAAAAAGATTAAAGAGAGTTTTTGTGTGGGATTCCTTATAGGTTTTGTTTGCACAATATAGCTACAAAATACTTTTATTATATTAATAAAATTAAATTTTATACTATGCAAAAAATTAGTATAACATGTTTAAGGTTTGATTAAATATTTAAAGTTAGAGAAATAAAGTGACAGAGTTAAAATATGAAATAAAAATAATTAAAGATTTTTGCATAAATAAATTTAAAAAGATATCAAATAGTGATAATGTTTCCTTTCTTCATGTTTTTTGGCGCAGAATTTAGAAATTTACACAAATAAAAAAGATGAAGAATATGACAAGGATACATTTTGCATATATAAAATGTTTGATATAAATATTTTGTGTGTCAAAAAGGAGAATTCTAAGGATTATATACCTAGTAAGTATTGTAGTTTCTATGAGACTACTAGGACAAATTACAATACTATATACATCAATAATAAAGATGAGCCCAAAATATCAGACAAAGAAATATCACAAAAGTTAAGAGGTAGTTTTACGCTAAAGATAGATTCGGATAATTGTTATGATAATCCTGATATTAGAGTTGTTTTTTCAGAGAAAGGCTTTTTGTTGCAAGACAATTATGGTGATCAAATAAATAAATTTGAATCTTCACTTATGATGTTTATATTATCACTAGCTTATCGTGAGAAAATAGAGAGTTTTTTGCATCGCACTGCAAATATTATAAACAATAAAAATCATAGCGATTTTATTAGCTTTAAAAAAGATTTTGATTATTTTAATTTGAAATATTTTTTAATAATCCAATATGTTATAACCATCAGCAAAAATATGCAATATGGAAAGTTTTGTTTAAATATTATGATATATCAATAAAGAAGTTAAAGTCTAACTAGAAAATCTGCTAGACATCTTATATATAGAGCAAAAAGAACAACAAGAAATAAAAGAAGCGACAAAAGAGGCAAAGCAAAAGAAGGTAGAGTTTATACTAATTGTTCTAGGATTTATCATTACCCTTGCTTCGCTAATTAGCACTTATAAGGATTTAAGTGAGCTTTTGGGTTAAAGGTAAGTTTATTAACTTTCAAAATCACTATTTTGTAGCGGTTCTCCCATGTTAATATTTTTTGTAGCTTTTTTGCCTAATATCTCGTGCATCATTTTTGGTGGTAGTCCATAGCCCGGTCTTATGGATTTTATATTGTCTCTTGTAAATGCTTCACCTTTTTTTATGTCTTTTATAGCAAAGAGTGATCTCATAAAGATTCGTCCATCAATTTGCTTTTGGCTTAATTCATAGCTCCCATTTCCTAGCAGTTCTTCTACTTCTTGAATCTTTTCTGTCATTTTTTTAAATTCATCTGGCTCTAGGCTAAATGTGCTATCTACGCCACCTAGATTCCTATCTAGTATGAAGTGTTTTTCAATTACCTTTGCACCTAGTGCTACTGCTGTTATTGGTGCAGTGATGCCTAGTGTGTGGTCTGATAGTCCGACTTTTATATTAAATTCTTTGAAATCTTCTTTTAGTTTTGGTATTAGCATTAGATTTGCTTCATTTAGTGGTGCTGGATATGAGCTTGTGCATTGAAGCAGGGTTATATCACTTACATTTTTGCAAACTTCTAGTGCGTCATGTATTTCTTCTTTTGTTGCTATTCCTTTTGAGATTATGATTGGTTTTTTGGTCTGCGCAATATATGAAATTAGTTCTAAATCAACTATCTCAAATGAAGCAATCTTGTAAATTGGATTATTTATAGATTCTAAAAAATCTACACCTTCTTTGCTAAATGGAGTAGAAAAGCACACCAATCCTAACTCATTTGCATAATCAAATAGCTCTCTGTGCCACTCCCATGGCGTCATGGCTTCTTTATATAATTCATAATAATTTCTATCATTCCATATAGTGCCTTTTATTTTAAAATAATCTAATTTTGAATCAATAGTCATGCATTGTGGTGTGTATGTTTGGAGTTTGATTGCTGAAGCACCAGAATCCTTGGCGGCTTTTATTGTTTTTAGTGCTAGATTCTTATCTTGATTGTGATTTGCTGATAATTCTGCTACCAAAAATGTGCTTGTCTGCATTTTTATCCTTTTGCAAAATAATTTTTATTAAGATTATAACTTAAAATTGTTACTAGGAATTGACTGATGTTTAAAAGAATGATTTTTATGGGGTTTGTGTTTGTTTTTAGTGGTTGCGATGTTGGTGAAGAAAAGCTAAAAGACATGGCAAAAGATTCAGGTATCACTGATGTGTTAAAAGATAGCTTAAATGAAGTAGATAAGTTCTTAGAGGATAATAAAACACAAGATTTTATAAACAATCAAATGGATAATTTAAAAAAGGGTATAGACAAGCTTGAATCTTATCTAGATTCAAATGCAACTAGCAAAAAAGATATGGAGACAATTTCTTTATAGTTACATATCTTCTTCTTTTAGTGCGGCTCTTGATTCCTCTCGCACTCTATCCATACCTATGTAAAATTCTTTCATCATTGATAAAAACAGATATTTTCCTTGCATTGTAGGGAAATAGCTATCGCCTTGTTTGTATATATTTTTGGTTAATTTTAAAAATAAAATTTCTTTAAATAAGTCTATCTCCATGTTTGAATTGTATTTTTCTTTGAATCTTTTTATATTTGCTTCTCCTCCAAATAGCTCTACCATTAGCCTATATTGCAGTCTTGCTTTTTTTGAATACTTTCTTTCTCTAGCTATTCCCATTTGTTTGTTTTGTATTTTTTGTGAGTATTCTTTTAGGGAGAATGTATTTACATAAAGTGTGCCATCTAAAAAGCTAAAAGAACCAGAACCTATACCTACATACTCATCGTTATCTACTACATATTCGTCAAAAATCTCTTTTTCTTTATATGAAAATGCCCAGCTAGATAGCTGTGTGAAGTCATCTTTCATGGTATCTAAAATTTGCTCATATAATCTTGCTTCATTATCTAGGCTGACTAATCCCATGGAACGCTTTATTGCACTTTTTACCGATGGTGATGACATTAGCGGATAGATTGATACTTGATTTGGTTTTAGATTCTTTATAGTTTGCAGGTCATAATCTAGCGTTTTTTCTGTTTGGTTTGGGAAGTTGAAAATTAAATCCACATTTAATGTAGGTAAGATTCCTATGGTGTTTTCTAGTCTTTTTATAATTTCATTGCCACTGCCAAACTTATCATATCTGCTTACTTTTTTTAAGATATTATCATCAAATGTTTGAACGCCTATTGATAGCCTATCCACAAGTCCTCTTAGGCTGTATAGCAAGTCTTTGTGCAGACTATTTGGGTCTCCCTCGCATGATACTTCTTTTATGCCAAATAATTTTCTTGCCAATTCTAGTGTTTTGCAAAGTTCATCTGGCAAAATAGCAGTAGTCCCTCCTCCTACATAAATTGAGCTAAAGTCATAGCCCAAGTCCTTTACCATTTGCATTTCTTCTCTTAATGACCTAAAATATGCTCTTGCCTTGTCTTCTTGGAATATGAATCTATTAAATGAACAATAAGTGCAAATAGTCGCACAAAATGGCACATGCATATATAAAAGATACTCTTTGTCTTTAGTCTTTTGTTCATTTGGAGGAGGTAGTTTTGTTAAATTTGTTTTTTGTAAATGTAAATAATTTTTTGTAGAAAAACGCATAATAGCGTCTATGAATCTTGTAGAAACATTGTTTTTTATCATAATCTCACCCACACCTAAAAATGTGGAATTATACGAAAAAACCTTGAAAAAAACTTTATAGTGGCAGTAGCACACAAGGTGCTACTAAGCCATTATATCAAGCTGTGAAGTTGGTGCAGATACTTGTGGAGCTTGTGGTGCTGGAGTTGCTTGTGTTTGCATGCTTGCGCTTGCACCTTGCATACCACTAAGTAGAGAATTCATTAAGTTCTCTTCTGTATCCATAGCCTTTTTCAATACGCTTAAATTTCCACTAGCCAATACCGAGCTGCTGTTGATTCCAGATATCATAACAGACTCCTTGTGTTAGTTTATGCATATCTTAATTGATATAGCACACTTATATATCGTCTTTTTTTGCAAAATTTTTAGGTAAAATTTAGTCTTTTATTTTTTTGCATAACGAGGCTTGTATGAAAATTTTGAAAATTATTTTGTATGTTGTTGTATTGTTGTTGGTTATGATTATTGGTGTTGTAGCATGGTTGTTTTCTGATAGTGGAAATAGATTTTTGAAAAACAAAATTACAGAAATTGCAAATAAAGAAGCACCAATAGGATTAGAATTTACACACTTTAAGCTTGATTTTGGTTCATATGCATTTGTGATTACAGACAATGCAGATTCCAAAATAGCTCTTAGTGGGGAGTTTGATATATTTTTAAATACAAAAGCCAAGCTAAATGCAATAGTAACAGACCTATCTCCTTATGAATCATTGCTTGGAATGAAGTTAAATGGCGGTTTAAGTTTTAATGGAGATATTGTTAAAGATTCTAGCAATATAGATGTAAAGGCAGAATTATTAGCGTTTAATAGTGTTATTAATGCTGATGTAAGTATGGTAGATTATAAGCCTAGTAGATTATTTGTAAATAGCAAAGATGGTATTAATATTGCTTCCCTTTTATACTTTTTAAACCAAAAGCAATATGCAACAGGACAGATTCTGCTAAATGCTGATATGGATATTTCGAATCTCCAAGCTCCAAGTGGAGGCTTTAATATCGCCTCACAAGCAATTAGACCAAATGTAGCACTCTTAGAATCTGATTTTGGTGTATCGCTACCAAAAGATGCGATAAAATTAGCCATACAAGGAGAGGCTAAAAATAGTGCTAATGGTGGGATTATAGTGTCTAATATTTTGGCTAGTTCGAGTTATTTGAATATAGATTCCAAAGGACTTACTTTAAGCTTGAATGATAATTCAACCAATGGAGTTATAAATGCATCATTGCAAAAGATAAAAGCAAGCGGTTTTTCTTTGAAAGATAAACTTGGCTTAGCTTTGACACTAAAATCAGATAAGATAAATAATCAACAAGCACTAATATCTATAAATGTAATTACAAATCCTATTTTGGTACACATTGAAATGCCAAATTATGCACCAAAAAACATCGTGCTAAGTGGCGAGAATCTGTCCTTAAAAGAGATTTTACACTTTGCATCGTTGCCATATGATGCAAAGGGAAATATAAACTTTGGCTCTACTATTAGTAATATCAATACAACAAATATGTCATATAAAATACAAGCAAATGTAAAAAGCAATATAGAATCTTTAGTATTTGATGAACTAAATTTGGCAGATAATAATTATTTTAATGCCGATATTAATGGTGATTCTAAAAAAATACAAGCAAATATTAGTAGCAATTTATTTGATTCAAAAATGGAAGCTAAGGCGAATTTAGAAAATTATGCACCAACTTTTGCAAATATAAATTTAAAGAATCTAAACTTACAAAAACTTGCAAAACTGCTAAATTACAATGCTAATGGCTTTTTAGATGCTAATGTTAATATCGATGATTTTACTAAATTAAATGGTAAGTTTGATATTTCCTCAAAGCAGATTAATATAACTAAAAGCACTCTAAATTCATTAAGTGGAATGGAGTTTAAAAAAGACATTTCTTTTAAGCTAGATGGAAGTGGCAAGTTTAACAATGGTAGTGGCAATGGAGAGATAGATATTAATGGGGATTCCATTGCTTTAAGTCTAAATGATATAGTAGCTGATATAAATAGCAATACTTATGGAGTTAATTTTAAATTCCATACTCCAAAAGTAGAAGATATAAATCCTCTAAAGATGAATCTAAATGGAAAACTAAGCCTAAGTGGTAAAGCTGGGCTTAGAGATAATATCCCTTATGCTTCTTTACAAAACAATGACTTTGGGACTTTAAATGTTGATTTTGAAAATGAAAAATTAAAGCTAGTGGGCGAGAATTTAGATGTCAAAAAATTAGCAGACTTTAGCGGAAATGGCAAGATTATAAAAGGTGGCAAATTAGATATGTTGGCTAATTTGGACATAAAAAGCAAAGATATGCTAAAGAATCTAAATGGAAATGTTCTGCTAAGAGGCGAGAAATTAGAGCTATATAGCATTGATATAGATGCTTTAGCAAATAGCTTTGATAGTGCTACTAATATTAATTTATATGATATTGGTGCTATGGTTGTAGCTGGTCCATTAGGATTTGTTGCTACTAAGGGAGGCTCAATAGGCAAGAATCTTGGTGGCATGATTGAAGGTAAAACGGCCATTAGAGAGCTAAATGCTGATTTTAATTTGAAAAATGGTGTTATGCATACTAGTGATGTTGCGTTTTCAACTGGCAAGACGAGGATTGCTGCACTTGGTGCTATTAATTTAAACACAGAAAGTTTTCAGAATTTTTCAATCGGGCTTTTAGATGATAAAAATTGTGCTAAATATGAACAAAAAATTAGCGGAACTTTGAGCAATCCTAAGTTTGAAGTTACAAAAAGCACGATAGAAAATGCACTAAGCGTTGCGGCTTCCTTATTTGATAAAATCAAAAAAGGTTCTGGCGATATTCTTAGAAAACCAAAGGAACAAAGCAATGAAAATTGCACACCATTTTATAGAGGCGTAGTAAAATAAGGAGATATATGAAGTTAATATCATGGAATGTAAATGGGCTTAGAGCGTGTATGAATAAAGGATTTATGGATTTTTTTAATGAAATTAATGCAGATATTTTTTGTATCCAAGAATCTAAAATGCAACAAGAGCAATCAACTTTTGAGTTTAATGGTTATTATGAGTTTTGGAATTGCGCTATAAAGAAGGGATATTCAGGTGTTAGCATCTTTAGCAAGATAAAACCTCTAAGCGTAGAATATGATATGGGCATTGAACATCATGATAAAGAGGGCAGAATCATAACTGCAGAGTATGATGGGTTTTTTTTGGTTAATGTATATACTCCAAATTCAAAACGAGAGCTAGAGAGATTGGATTATAGAATGGAGTGGGAAGATGATTTTAGGGTTTTTTTAAAGAATTTAGAGCTTAAAAAGCCTGTAATTGTGTGTGGGGACTTAAATGTAGCACACAAAGAAATCGACCTAAAAAACCCAAAAACAAACAGAAGAAACGCAGGATTTACCGATGAAGAGCGAGAGAAAATGAGTGTGCTTTTAGATTCTGGTTTTATTGATACTTATAGATATTTTTACCCCGATAGAGAGGGGGCATATAGCTGGTGGAGCTACATGGGTAAAGCAAGGGAGAATAACACTGGGTGGCGTATTGATTATTTTTTATGCTCAAATTCTCTAAGTAGTAAGCTAAAGAATGCAAGTATATATCCACATATTTATGGAAGCGATCATTGTCCTGTTGGATTGGAGCTAAATGTGTAGCGTAGATTTTGATAATCAAACTAACTTTAGCTTTAGTGATGAGTTTTTAGCCACAATACATAGAATCTTTTGTAGATTGTGTTCTGATTTATCGCTAGAGGATAAGACGTGTGAGCTATTAATAGTATCAAACCAAACAATACAAGAGCTAAATAGAGAATATAGACAAAAGGATATGGCAACTGATGTCTTATCATTTCCGCTTTTAGCAGAGGCTTCAGTGATTCTTGGGAGTATTGTTATATCGCTAGATTATGCTAGAAGTGGGGCAGAAAAGTTTGGACATAGCATAGAAGATGAGATTTTTATTTTATTTATTCATGGCGTTTTACACCTTTTAGGATATGACCACGAGGTTGATAATGGCGAACAAAGAGAGAAAGAAAAGGAGATTATAGAAACTTTCAATCTTCCTGCAAGTTTGATTGTGCGAGAAATGTAATGCTTGGTAAAACACATATTGCATTTGCACTTGGTGCTACTTCTAGTGTTGTTTATGTGGCTTCTTTAGGTGGTGCTTTATTGGATGTTGGCGAGGTTTCATTATTTTATTTGGCAGTTGCATTTGGGGCGTTATTACCAGATATAGATGAGCCAAACTCAACATTAGGGAGAAAAACGCTTGGAATTTCAAATATAATCAAGACCATTTTTGGGCATAGAGGCTTTACTCATAGTGCGTTTTGCGTGTTTTTCTTGTGTGCTATGTTGATATTTTTGTATGTATTGCTTGAAGTAGAGGTGTTTTTAAATTCTGTTAGTAGTTTTCTTGGAGAGTATGGGGTTACTTTATCTAGTGAGAGTGTATGGATTTTGTGTTTTGGGCTTGTTTGTGGATATGTCTTACACATAGCTGGAGATATGCTAACTATAAGCGGTGTGCCTATATTGCTACCATTTAGAACTAAGAGTTATTTTTTGCTTCCAAAGCCATTTAGGTTTAAAACTGGAGGTGTATTTGATTATATGATATGTGCTTTTAGTGTCGCGCTTTTTGGGTTTATAAACTTTAAAATATATGGCATAAATCTTGCTATAATCTAGGAAATAAGGGGGTTTATATGTTTGCTAAATTTGAGTCTACTAAAATATATACAGCACTTTTTATGCTTGTTGTTACAATTGTTGTTTTGTTTTTTCATAGCCCATTTTTGATTTTTAGTGTGCTTGGAATCTTATTTATCATTGGGTTTATTGAAGCATATAAGTTGTATGTCAAACAAACTGCTGGAATCTTGTTTATATCACTTGCGGTTATATCGTGGTTATCTATGTATGCACTAGAATCTATGGAGTTTATTTTTGTTGTATTGGTTGTATTAGCCTCTATACAAAGCTATACAAAAAGGGGCTCAATACAGCAAGCAATGCCATTTATATATCCTGCAATCCCATTTTGTTTTTTGTATTTTTTGTATATTGATTATTCTATATTTGCATTAGTGTGGCTTGTCGTAATTGTGGCTTTAACTGATAGTTTTGCGTATTTTGGCGGTAGGAGCTTTGGGGGGAAGTTTTTTGCCAATAAAGTCTTTTGTCAAACTTCGCCAAACAAAACAAAAGAAGGTGTGCTAATTGGTGTTTTAGTCTCTACATTTATAAGCACAATAGTTGGGCTTGGTTTGTGTGGGTTTTTTAGTGCTTTATTTATATCTTTTGTTGTTAGTGTGGCTAGTGTGTTTGGCGATTTGTATGAGAGTTATTTAAAAAGGCGTGCTGATGTTAAAGATAGTGGAAGTTTATTCCCCGGACATGGTGGTGTGCTAGATAGATTAGATGGATATTTCTTTGGCGGAATTATTCTTTACTTTTTGCTAAATGTATTGAAGGGATAGCATGATAGTGCTTGGTTCTACTGGATCAATAGGTGTTAATTCGTTAGAAATTGCAAAATTATTTAATATTGAAATAGAGGCATTATGTGCTGGTTATAATATCGAGCTATTAAATAAACAAATAAGAATCCATAATCCAAAAATAGTAGTAATTGCAGATAAAAATGATAAGGGCAAAATTATTAAGGAGTTTAATGGAAGGCTTTATTTTGGTATAGAAGGCGTATTAGAGTGCTTGGCTATCTCATCTAGCAGTCTTGTGATAAATGCTTTTGTTGGGACTTTTGGGTTGTTACCCACGATAGAAAGTATGAGGCAAAATAAGATTCTAGCTTTAGCTAATAAGGAATCTTTAGTGATTGGTGGTGCATTTTTGGATACTTCTAGGATTATCCCTATTGATAGTGAGCATTTTAGTATTGCTTATTTATTAAACAATCAGCTAATACAAGAGAGAAAAAAATTTAAAAAACTATATATCACTGCTAGTGGAGGGGCTTTTAGGGATACCCCATTAAATGAAATATGTGGCAAAAAGGCAATCCATGCACTAAAGCACCCTAATTGGAAAATGGGACAAAAAATCACAATAGATTCAGCTACTATGATGAATAAACTCTTTGAAATACTAGAGGCTTATTGGCTATTTAATAGCAAAAACTTAGATGCTTATATAGAGAGGAATTCCCATATACATGCATTAGTTGAGTTTTGGGACGGAAGTGTGGTGGCTCATTTTGCTAAGGCAAATATGCAGTTTCCAATTGCATATGCAATGGCTAAGGCTTTAAAATTAAGCGAAGATGAATTATCTAGTTTTTCTAATCATAGCTTTGTAGATTCTATTGATTTATTAAATGTTAATTACAAGCTAGAATCCATAGATACAAATAGATACAAAGTGTGGGGATTTAAAGAATTAATGCTTGATAATCCAAAGTTAGGTGTGGTTTTAAACGCGGCAAATGAAGTTGCAGTAAAGGCATTTTTGCAAGATATAATTCCATTTGGTCAAATATATAACATAGTCTCTTCTGCACTGGATAGATTCTGTGATGTAAAGCCAAGTAGCATAGAAGAGGTGCTTTTAATAAATGATGAGGTGGAATCTTTTGTTAGAGGGTTAATTGTGTGATTTAGCTTGGTTGTATTTTGGTTGCACTAATAGCGTTGTTAGTTACAATGTGGTAGCTTCAAAGTTATATTTGGAATCTTGCAAGCCCTTATATTAAGGGCTTGCAGTTTTTTAGAATCTATTTTGCTAATGGCCAAAATACCTTTGGTTCTTCACCGATTCTTGCCTCTCCATGATACATGCCTAGTGAATCTTTTGTCCATGCATAGCCTACATTCCCCTTTTTGTCTATGCTTATAATGCCGCCTGTGCCACCTATTTGTGCTACTTGCTTTATTGTTTCTTCTGCTGCTTTTTGTATTGGTAGATTTTTGTATTTATACAAAGATGATACCTCATGTGCTACAGATACTCTAATGTATATATCTCCAGTGCCTGTGCATGAAACTGCTACTGAATCGTTATTTGCATAGTTGCCAGAACCTATAATTGGTGAATCTCCAATTCTTCCAGTCATTTTATTTGTTGTGCCTCCTGTGCTAGTTCCTGCAGCTAGATTGCCATTTTTATCAAGTGCTATTGCACCAACAGTTCCTAGATATGGCTTTGCAAGATTGGCACTAGTTTTTTCATTATCACTATCAAGTAGAGTTTTTTGTGCCTTTTTTGCGTCTTGTAGTTGCTCATATCTATGCTTTGTGTAGAAATATTTTTGCTGAACCATTTCTAGCCCATTTGCTTTAGCAAGTTTATCAGCACCTTCACCAGCTATTAAAGTATGTGGAGTTTTATCCATTACAACTTTTGCTGCTTCTATTGGGTTTTTGATATGTCTAGCCATTGCTACTGCACCTGCATTTAGTGTTTTGCCGTCCATTATTGAAGCATCTAGTTCATTGAATCCATCAGAAGTAAATACAGCACCTTTCCCAGCATTAAAAATAGGACTATCCTCCATTATCTTTATTGCTGTAATTACTGCTTCTATAGATGTTCCACCATTTTCTAGTATTTTCTGCCCAGCTTTTAGTGATTCTTTCATCACTTTTTCTCTTGCTTCATAATCCTTTTGTGATAATTTTAGATTGCTTGTGCCACCATGTATTACTATTATTGGCTTAAAATTTTCTGCAATAGCAAAATTACTAAAAGAGATTCCGCATATGAAACATAATGCGATTTTTTTGATGTTTTTTAAATTCATTACCAACCTCCAAAACTAAAAATAAAAAACTCAAAATTATACCAAAACGAAAATAAGCAATATAGAAGTAAAAATTAAATGCTAGAAAATAATGGAAAGTGGCGGAACGGACGGGGCTCGAACCCGCGACCCCCTGCGTGACAGGCAGGTATTCTAACCAACTGAACTACCGCTCCATAAGTGGTGGTCGCTACAAGACTCGAACTTGTGACATCCACCTTGTAAGGGTGGCGCTCTACCAACTGAGCTAAGCGACCAAAAACTATATGAAATAAAAGTGGTGACTCCTAGGGGACTCGAACCCCTGTAGCCACCGTGAAAGGGTGGTATCCTAACCGCTAGATGAAGGAGCCACTTTTATTTATAGTGGTGACCCGCGTTGGATTCGAACCAACGGCCCATTCCTTAAAAGGGAATTGCTCTACCGACTGAGCTAGCGAGTCAAAATCAAAAAAGGAAAAAGAATTATATATTTAAAAAATTAAAAAGTCAATAGAAAATATCAAATTATAAAACTATTTAAGTTGTTTGATTTTAATATTAATGCTACAATGAAAGTTTATTTTATTTATACGGAGGGATTCTATGGGAAAGGTATTAGTGTTAAGACCAGAAGATGAAAATAAAGATGCCTATAAGAAAAATGGCAAACTTTGTGAGAAATTTTACATTAAAGAGATAGAGAAACTGCAAATTGAGCTAATCAAACTGCAAAATTGGGTAAAAAAATATAATAAAAAAATAATAGTGATATTGGAAGGTAGAGATGCGGCTGGTAAAGGTGGCACAATTAAAGCATTAACAGAACATCTAAATCCTAGAGGAGCGAGAGTTGTTGCATTGCAAAAGCCAAGTGATGTTGAAAAAACACAATGGTATTTTCAAAGATATATAAAAGAATTCCCAAATGGTGGCGAGATAGTGTTCTTTGATAGGAGCTGGTATAACAGAGCAGGTGTTGAGAGGGTTATGAATTTTTGCACAAATGACCAATATAGAGAATTTATTTTGCAAGCAACGCATTTGGAGCAAATGCTAATAGAGAGTGGATATTTGTTGTTTAAGTTTTTCTTAGATGTTGGTAAGATAGAACAAAAAAAGAGAATAGAATCAAGAAAAGATGAACCACTAAAGAAGTGGAAATTAAGCCCTATGGACGAGCTTTCTTTGAATCTTTGGGACGAATATACAGAGGCATTTGAAAAGATGTTTTCAAGAACTCATACACCTTTTGCTCCGTGGATGATTGTAGATTCTAATGATAAAAAAAGAGCCAGAATAAATCTAGCAAGAATCTTGCTATCAAAAATAGACTATGAAGATAAAGATGCAGAGAGTGTGTGTTTATTGGCAGATCCAGGTGTGGTGTCATATTATTCTAGTGTGAAGATGTTTTCTGAAGAGCCAGAAAAGAAAGAGAAGGCATCAAAAAAGAAGAGAAAGGATAAATAGTTAAATATTCTACAAATAGCAATCTTTAAGTGTTGCTATTTGTAAGATTCTATGTAGTTTTTTATTTTTTCTTTTATGTTTGGAGCTATTATTAAGTGTAAGTGCAAAATAGAAAGCGAAAGCCCGAAATGCTCCAGCTTTGGCAGGTCTTTTTCTGTGATTAGAAGTGAGGTAGCATTTAGCTTTGCGTATTGTTCTAAAATCTCGCTTTTATTGAAGTATGAGTGGTCTTTTAGGGTGATTTTGCCAACTACATTTGGCAGATATGAATCTAGTCTTGATGGATTGGCAATAGCGGTTAAAAATAGCATTCTTTCACTTTTGTTTAGTAGCTCAACCTTTCTTTCATAATCTTTCCCTTCTTCTATTACTATATCTGCATCTTTGTAGGCACTCTTTATTTCCCTGTATCCACCGCTTGGAACGCAAAAATTAAAGTATGGTTCTAATCTTGGCTTTAAGAGAATGTTCAATTTTTTAAAGTTAAATCTAAAGCCATCATCTAAGAACACAAGTTTTGCCCCTAGTTCTTTTGCTTGCAGTATTGCTTGTTGTCTATTTTTGCTGACTATAACATAGCATTGTGGGAGTGATTTTGCTAACATCATTGCCTCATCGCCACTTTCTTCTACGCTTAATAATATTTCTCCTTTTTTGCTTACTATTTGCAATCCCTTGCTTTTGCGTCCATATCCTCTAAGGATAATGCAAGAATCTGGATAGTCTTTTGCTATTTCTATTACAAATGGACTTTTACCACTTCCACCTAAGACTAGATTTCCAACGCTAATTATAGGAATATCAAAATCTTCAAATTTTGCCATTTTTCGTCTAATTGTTGCTATAAATGCGTAAAATATACTAATCGGGAGCAATAATATTGCTAGTATTTTTTGCAGAAAACTTGGTTTATAAAAATATTTTTCTATACCTCTCATTTTAATCCTTAATTTATTTTGGCTATTGTTGGCATTTGTCGTTTGAACTCCATACTTTTGATTCTTGCACATACAAACTTTAATGCTTCCTTGTTTGTTTTGGATTCTAGTGTTTTTATGTCTATGCCTTGTTCTAGTTGTTTTAGAATCTCATCTATCATTGCATAAGAAAATCCAAGTTCTTCTTCATCGCTTTGTCCTTCATAGAAGTCAGCGCTTGGTTTTTTGTCTATTATTGACTTGGGTATATTTAAAAATTTTGCTAGTTTGAAAATGTCTGTTTTGTATATGTCTCCTATTGGATTTATCGCATAAGCTAGGTCGCCATAAATAGTCCCATATCCAAGCATTATCTCACTTTTGTTGCTAGTTCCTATTACAATGGCTTCATTGCTATATGCATAATTGTATAAAATTGACATTCTAAGTCTTGCACATAGGTTGCCCATCTCAATCCCTGTGATATTTTTGTTTAGTGTTTTGCAAAAAGATTCTTGCAGTAACTCTAAACTATAAATACTGCTTTTTATGTCTAGCGTGTCGCATAGTAGTTTTGCGTCATTTAGATGAATTTTAGACGAAGTTTTTGATGGCATTAATATTCCATGTGTATCATTTGGTAAAGCCAACTTGCATAAACTTGCTACAACTGCAGAATCTAAACCACCACTAATTCCAACTACAACACGCTTAAATCCTCTAGATTCTACTTCATTTTTTATAAACTCTACCAAGTTGTTTATAGTTTGCTTATAGTCCAAGCCAAATTTTCCTTATGTAATAATGTTTTATTTAACTTCGGTATTGTATAATTATAAACTTTAAAGCAAGTAATCTTTTATTTGTCTGTTTGTGTAAATAATTGTAGTTTAATTAATTTAAGGAGAGATTATGAATAAGTTGTGTGGAGTTTCGATTGTAGCCTGTAGTTTATTGGGCGGAAGTTTGTTTGCAGCAGATAATTTGGTGGAAATTACTCCTCAAATTGGTGGTAGTTATCATATAAGCAATGACAGATATAAAAACAACATGGATTTGGTATATGGATTGAAGTTTGCAAATAGGGTCTCTAAGGAAGTTTTAGTTGAGGTTGGATATGAATATTCAAATATAGATTATGCCCACAATATTAGTGCTAGTCAAAATAGGTATTATTTGAATCTTGTAAAAGAATTTTACACAGAATCTAGTGTATCCCCTTATATTTTGGGTGGTTTTGGTTATGAGGATTTTAGTAAAAATTTTTACAATATGGACGATGATATGTTTGGTCAATATGGTGTCGGTATTAGATGGGCTATTGCTTCTAATTTCCATTTAAAGACAGAACTTAGGCATTTAATGAGTTTTGATGGAAGAAGTGATATTGTAGCTACTTTAGGCTTTAGTATACCATTTGGCAAATATGTAGAAGAATATGAAGTTGTAGAGATTACAGAAGTGCAAGAAGCACCAAAAGAGCCTGTGTTATCACATATACATACCTTTAAGGTTCAATTCCCATTTGATTCTGCGGTTGTGAATCCTAAATATTATTCAGAAATAAAGGATTTTGCATTATACATGCAAGAAAACAAAGATAAAACAGCAATAATTAGCGGTCATACTGATAGTGTTGGTAGCGATGAGTATAATCAAAGATTATCTGAAAATAGAGCTAAAGCTGTAAAAGAAAAAATAGTGCAAGAAGGAGTTGAATCTTCAAGATTACAAGTTAAGGGATATGGTGAGAGCAGACCTATATCTGATAATAGCACAGCACATGGTAGAATGGAGAATAGAAGAGTTGAAGCCGAAGTTTATAATGTAAAATAAGTGAGTATGTATGCGACCAGTAATAAAACATGATATAGCCGTATATACACCAGATGTAAATCTTGAGATGAAGCAGGCAAAGGAAATATGCGAGATTCTTGTTTCTAATTGTGCTACCATAAGAAGCCTGTCTTTAAAGGCTGTATATTTTTCATTTGAGCATGTGTCTTCATTTGATGAGGGTGCTGTTATCTTAATAGCCAAGTCCTTGTTGGCAATGCAGACTAAAGTTAGTATTGTTGTAGCTTTTGTTGGATACAATGATGAGCAGTTTCCAAAGTTAAAAGCACTATTTCCAAACAAGAGTTTGCCTCTTTTTAGAACAGAAGCAATGGCAAATTTATTGCTTGGATTAAAATTGCCTCCTCTAAACCAAGATATCATATATTATGAACCAGATGGAATGATTCAAACACTTATATCAAAGGAGCTAGAAGCAAAGGGATATAATGTAATTTTTGTAAATAGTGCTGGTGAGTTTTCACAAAAGCGTAAGCAATTTGAGGATAAAGCATTATATATTTATGATATTTATTTTGATGTTATGGGTAATTTTATACCAATTACAATTAATAATGGAATTGTTACCTATACTTTATACAAGAAGGTAGATAAAACCGTTTCTTTATACTTCAATGTTCAAGCACACAATTCAAGGCTAAGAGAGGGTTATAAAATATTTATTTTTGATGCCACTGAAACAACAGATTTTAATTTGGCAGCACTTGATTTTATAATGTCTTTGGCATTAAATAATGTCAAATTTGAAGCATGTATTGCTATATGTGGGTTAAAAGCTCAATTAGATAGGGATAAAGTTGAATTGTGCAATAGAAGTCATGTATTCTTCTTTAATTCTGTTGAGGAGTGTAGATCCAATCCAAAGATACAAGAATTGGCAAAAGAGCATCAAAAGCTAGAACAAAAAAGAAAAGGCTTAACAAAGCATCTAGTAGCACAACTTCCTGTCTTTATAAATGCCGCAGTTGAGACTCTAACTTCTCTTACTGGTGGAGAGGCCAAGAGGACAGATTATAAGGTTACAACATATAATAAAGTTGGTAATGCTGATATTATGGGTGGTATGATTACATTTGAAGGAGATATATCAGGTATAGTAGCATTGTGTCTAAGCAAGGAGTTAGTTCAAGAAGCATCAGTTATGATACTTGGCGAGGAATGTCAAAGTGATGGCGAGTTACTAGATGTTATTTTGGAATTTACAAATATCATAGCAGGTAGGTCTAAAGCAGTGCTATCAGAAAGCAATATATCAATAGGAATTTCGTTGCCAAAAGCATGTAAGAGCGAAGATGAGATTGCAGAGATTCTATCTGATAAACAGGGTGTTCAAATAAATTTATTATTTAACAATAAGCCATTGGTATTATTTTTGGCTCATTAAATATCTCTCTAGGATTATAGAAGCAGCGATGCTATCTATAGTTCCATTTTTTCTATTTTTCTTTATTTCTTTTATTCTTTCTTCTGCTTCAAATGTGCTAAAAGATTCATCTACATAGACTATTTTTATATTGCTTGAAATATCTAATAGTGATACAAAATGCTTAATCCTACGCGTCATTTCTTCTTCTGCATTACCATCTTTTGGGATTCCTATTATTATTATTTTTGGGTTTATGGTTTGTATTATCTTATTTAGCTCATTTGCTGCTTGGTTTCTGTTTTTTCTGATAATTGGATTTAGCGGTATTGCAATCCCTAGTCTATTTTGTGCTATACCTATTCTCTTTAGCCCTATATCAAGCGCAATCATACAACCTCGATTCTACCATTACTACGGATTATTTTGCCGTCTAATTCATATTCAAATATAATATCGCCAAATTTTAAAAGTGCGTCTTCAAAAAATGGATTTGTTTTACAAAATTCTAATATTTCATCACTGCTTTGTTGGCAATCTCCAAAAATATCTTGTATAAATTCGTCTATATCCCATATTACATTTGCTAGATTCTCTTTTATTAGCATTGAAGTGCCTTTGCTTTCATTCATTCTGTGTGGGAAGACATAGATTGGTATGTTGTTGCTTATTGCGTATCTTGCACTTTGCATTGAGCCACTTAGCATATCTGCATATGGGATTATTACTAGCTCTCCTAAGCTAACTACAAGCTTGTTTCTTTCTAAAAATGAAAATCTATGCGGTGTATATGTGGGGCTAAATTGACTTAAGAGTAAAGAATCTTTTTGTATTTGTTTGATTGTCTTTGCATTTGCTTTAGGGTAGATTATATCTAGCGATGATGGAGATACCATTATTGTATTTGGCATAGCATTTATATGGGCTAGAATATCTATGCCTAATGCCCCACCACTAACTATTACGCCACCTTTTTTTGATATTTTATTTGCTATTTCTTTTGTTAGTGCTTGTGCATATGGGTTTGGCTTTCTTGATCCGATTATTGTGAATTTGCGTTTATTTAATAACTCCGTGTTTCCTAGATAGTATATATCTTGTATGCTTTCTTTTAGAGATTCTAGTTCTTTTGGGATGGTATTTAGTTTATTGTGCATTTTGTGTTTTGTATATCACTATATTTGGCACAAAGCCTAAATGCCTATATCCATCACACTCGCAATCCCTTTCAAAATTATCCAATATAGAGTTACTACTATGATTTTGTAATAGCTTTACTAGCTCCAATCCACATCCGAATCTATCTACATATCTCCTAAGTGTCATATTCCAATTTACATCTATTTCATTTAGTGCATTTGATATTTGCTTTAGATATGCTACTTTCATTAGTGAAGCTATTTTATCAATCCAATATGGTATTTCCATATATTCTCCAAAAATAACTATAATATGCTGTGCATTGCCTGCATAGGAGTATGTTTTTGCTTCTTCAAATTTATTTAGAAAATCTTGTGTGAATATTTTAAACTCTTGCAATGAACGCAAAGATTCTATTTCATCTACCATGTTATATACTTTTTTGATGTCTTTATTGTTTATAGCTTCAAAGAAATTTTCTTTTTGTTGCATTGATACTAGTCTTTCTTGTGCGGAACGCTTCAAGTTTGGGAAGCACAAAAGAGTGTCTGCTATTTTTTTGGCTTCGTCATATTTTAGGTCTTTTTCTAGCTCTATTACATTTGTTAGCATTTTTTCGCCAAATATGAGGACTTTTTTGTATAAGTCAGTTTCTCTTAGAAAAGAAAACTGCATTGTCAATGCAAAGTATTCTTTGAAGTTTTGTTGTTTTATTATGCTTTCAGCCTTTGAGAATACATCGCAATTTCTTAGTAGCTGGACTATTAATTCTTTCTTTGGAGTATTTTCAAATGGTGCTAGATGTTGCTCTGCTATTTTGTAATTTGCTTGAGCATTTTCTACTAGGAGTTTTTTAGCATTAGAGAAGGCTTTATTCCATATATTCTCCAATCTTTCATAACTTTGTGTTTTTGCTAAAAATTTTGTGGTTCTCACCATTTCATAAGCTTTTGCATAGTCTTTTTTTTCAATAAAGCTTATAAATTCCTGCACGCCTTCTTTTTGTGATAGATAAAAGTCAAATTCATTTTTTTTGCTCTCATCTACTATAAATGGTGCTACATGAGATACTGCCTCATCTATTTGGTCTTTATTTAGCATATCTATCGCCTCTTGTAGCACACCAGCCCATGCTTCATCGAATTCTTTCATAAGCGGGTGTATGCTTAAAAAAACATTTTCATCTACTGCTTCTCTTGCTTCTTTGTAGTTTTTAGATTCTAGGCTTGTTTTTAGTTTCTCTTCACTTTCTTTGTGGTTTACAACAAGTAGTGTTCCATCAATATAACCAATATATAATAAACCATGTGCAAAGGATATATTAGAGATTCCAGAATAGGTATCTTCTATTTCCATTATTTTGCTATTGTCTTTTGTTGAGATTATATATATTACATTTGAGCGTGTGCCAACTAGGGCAAAATTGCTATCTTTTTGTATTGCTATGCTTGTAGGCCAAAAGGCAAATGGATATTCTTGGGATATGATTTTTCCATCTTTTAGGCTAAATATTATGCTTGAATTATTGCGACATACTAGCATTAGCTTTTCGTCATTATCAAAAAATGCAGAAGATTCTACTACATCGTTTGTAACAAAGTTAAAAATAATCTTATGTCGCAAAATATCAAAAACCATAGTAAATTTATCAAAGCCACTAATTGCTAAAAATTCACTATTTTGCGAAAATGTAATTACAGATATATAATCAGATCTTGCCATTAATGAGCCAAGTGGCAAGAAGCTTTTTGCGTCATAAAAGAATACCCTGCCATCTTGTCCACCTGTTGCAAAGATTTCACCATTTTTTGAAAATCCACATGCTTCAATATCGCCATCATGATCTTCTAGTGTGCTTATATGTTGGACTTTGCCATCTCTAAACTCTAAGATAAATACCTTATGTTCTCCCATAATTGGCACACAACAATAAGCAAAGCGTGAGATTCCAAATGCATGAGAGTATCTATGTGGGGGTTTGGCATGTTTTGTAACTTGCATATTGCCCTTAATTTTTAACGAGCTGTCTATTTCTGTAAGGCGAAATGTATTGTCTATGCAAAATGTAGATTCCCTGCCTTCTACTATGTTTAAAATGCTGCCTTGAAGTCTAATGCTTTCTTTTGGTTTTATCATTCCCAGCCTTGCAACCTTTTAGTTTTGATTTTAGCAATATTTTACTTAATTACTAGCTCGTTTACATATACAAGCTCAACACCAGAATCTTTTATGTAGTTGGTGGCGTTTTTTAGGGCTAGTATAGTTTCTTTGTGTGGGTGTCCTATTGCTATTGCATAGCCTCTTTTTTTGGCTAAGTTTATAGAATCTATTATGTTTTGTGTTATTTTTGGTATATCAAGTTCATTATCTAAAAATATATCTCTTTTTAAAAATACACTCTGACATTTGTTTTGTGGAGTTATATTGTGGTTTGCATAATATTTTGCACTTTGTGTTTTAGAGCTAGTTCTTGAATCTAGAAATGTTATTTTTTCATTATTTAAAATGTCTAGTAATTTTTCTAAAGATTCGTATGTCTGTGTGAATTTGCTACCGGTGTGATTGTTGATATATTCTAAGCGTGGGAAGTCCCTTGTTATTTCATCTATTATTGTTTGCATTTCCTCTTTGGTATTGCTAGTTAGAATCCATCTATGACCTTTTTGGTAGAAGTTTAATGCCTCAAGCGGTAGATGAACCATGAAAAATGGTGCTTGTTTTGCTATTTGTGGCGTGTTTGGCGTAGCTTTACTTCTTGGGAATATTGATGGGGTTAGTTTAAATGGGACGCTCTTTATGTTGTTGTATTGTTGCATTGTGGCTACATCATCTATTATTATTGCTAGTTGAGGTTTAGCCCTATTGCATGAATCTTCATTTGTATTTTGTGTAGATTCTTGTTTTGTTGGCTCTATTGGTTCTTGCTTTATAGTGTTGTTATCTTCTATTTTTGTTGTGTTTGTTTGATTTTGTAAGATTTCTATATTCTCTTTTAAGAAATCTATATTTTTTTCTATTAGTTTTTCATTTGTGCTTGTTAGATTGTTGTCTTCATTTGTAGCTTGAGAATTATTTGAATCTTTAAATTCAGATTCTGTTTGTTTTGTATTTAGTGATGTTATATCCATTAAGGGCAAAATGCTCAAAGCTGACATAATAGCCACTAGAGCGATTGCGATTTTTGTGAGTTTGGTTTTCATTTATTTTTGTAGAAGTATTTCTATTTCAAGTGCATTAAAATTAGAGTTAGAATCTGTTTTTATGTCTATTTTCTCTGCTTTTGTGTATTTTTTGATTACTTCTAAGATTTCTTGTTTCATCATGTCCATATATGGCACATTAATTGTTCTCTCATGTGCAAGAACAAGTGTTAACCTATCTCTTGCGGCTTGTGCTGAAGACTTTTTGTTGCCAAATAATTTATCAATTAAACTCATGAAAATAGCCTCCCAAAGAATCCTTTTTTGCTTTTTAGCTCTAAATAGGGCACTTCTTCTCCTAGGATTCTTCTAGCTATGTTTTGATATGCTTTTGAAGCTTGTGAATCTTTATAAATTATAGGTTCTCCCATATTTGTGGAAGATACTATTTTTTCATCTTCAGGGACTATACCAATTAAAGGTAATGCTAAAATTTTTAGCACATCATCTACGCTTAGCATTTCACCCTTTTCTACCATATCAGGCTTTAGGCGATTTATTATTATGTGTTTTTCGACTTCTTTGCCTTCTTGTGCTTTCTTGCTTTTTGCATCTATTATGCCTATGACCCTATCTGCGTCTCTAACGCTTGATACTTCTGGAGTTGAGATTATAAGTGACATATCAGCTAAAAATATAGAATGCTCAAACCCACCCTCAATCCCAGCAGGAGAATCTAAAAGCACATAATCAAACTCTTCTTTTAGCTTTTCTACTAGATTTGCAACTTTATCTTTGTCAAGTATATTTTTATCTTTGCTTTGACTAGCTGGTAGGAAGTATAGATTTTTTGTTTTTTTATCATTAATTAGTGCTTGAGATAGGTTGCACTCGCCTTCCATGACATTTACTATATCATATACGATTCGATTTTCTAAGCCTAAAATCATATCTAGATTCCTAAGACCTATGTCAAAATCGACTGCTACAACCTTTTTGCCTAAATTTGCTAAGCCTACTGCTAGATTTGCTGTTGTGGTGGATTTACCAACACCACCTTTCCCTGAAGTAATAGTAATAACCTTTGAATCCAAAATAATGCCTTAAGTTTTTGCGAAATTTTAGCTTGTAGTTTGTTAATATAACTTAAAGCTAGTTTTTGTTTAAACTCTCTTGTAGTTCTTCTAGCTTTAGGTATTCTTCTAGTTTTAAATCGCATTCTTCCTTTTTTGCTTCAAGTGTTATTGATAGTTCTTGTAGCTCACTTGTGCTTAGAGTGTTTGAGTATAGTTTATCTTCTATGTGCTTTATTTCTAGCTCTAGCTCTTCTATTTGCTGTGGGAGGGATTCTAAAAGACGCATTTGATGATATGAGAGTTTGCTTTTTTCTTTTTTGATTGGTTCTACTTTTGGCTGTGAGATTGCTATTTCATCGTATTGCTTTAGCTCTTTTTGTATTTCTAAGTATTCTTGGAAGCTTTTATGGCTTTCTATTATTTCTCCATTATTGCCAAATATAAATAATTTTTTAGCAATTTTATCTACAAAATATCTATCATGACTTACTATTATTAAAGCTCCTTCAAAGCTTTGCAAATACTCTTCTAATATATTTATAGTTGGAATATCTAAGTCATTTGTTGGTTCATCTAAAATCAGGCAATCATATTCTTTGGTAAAGAGTAGTGCTAATGCTACACGATTTTTCTCGCCTCCGCTTAATGTGCCTATTTTTTTATCTAAAAATTCTTTTGGAAAGAGGAAGTTTTTAAGATAGCCAAAGACATGCATATTTTTGCCTCTTACATCTATCCTATCTCCGCCAAATGGACAAAATGTCTCTAGCAAATCTTTTGTATCATCTAGCATTTCTCTATGTTGGTCAAAATACCCAATTTTTACATCGCCACTATCAAACTTCCCGCTATCAAACTTTATTCTCCCAAGCATTGCTTTAAGTAGGCTTGATTTTCCTGCTCCATTGCTACCAACTATGGCAATTTTGTCTTTTTGTAAGATTCGTGTAGAGAAGTTTTGTATTAGAATCTTATCTCCAAATGAGAGATTCACCCCTTCAAGCTCAAATAGCATTTTCTTTTTGTTTGTGCCTTCTTCTTGGTTGAAACTTTTTGTTTCTCGCTCTAGCTCTAGTTTCATTTTTCTTATTATAGATGGGTTATTTTTTGCATCTTCTCTCATTTGCATGATTCTAGCTTTGCGTCCTTCATTACGCTTCACTCTAGCTCTAACACCTCGACTTAGCCATTCTTCTTCATATTTTAGATGTTTTAGCAGTGTTTCATGCTCCTTTGCTAGGTTTTCTAGCAGTATTTGTTTGCTTCTTAGATAATCTCCATAGCCACCTTTGAATCTCCGTATATTGCAGTCTTCTACTTCAATAATGCTATTTGCTACTCTATCTATAAAATATCTATCATGGCTTATAAAGATTAAAGTCCATCTCTCTTTTGTTAATAATTCTTCTAAAAACTCCACCATTTGCACATCTAGGTGGTTTGTTGGTTCATCAAGCAGTAAAATATCTGGTTTTTTTAATAATAAACAAGCTAGTCCAACTCTCTTTTGCTCACCACCACTTAGGAGATTTGCGAATTTAGTTTCTAGCTCTTTAAGCTTAAATGAATCTAGAATCTTGTCTATTTTATTGTCTAAATCCCATGCTTCATGGTGGTCTATATATGTGCTAAGTTCTGCTTGAATCTTTAGCAGATTCTTGTCATTTGGATTATTTTGTAGGGCTTTATTTGTTTCTTCTAGTTGATTTTTTGCATTTATTATCTCGCTAAGGGATTCTAATATCGCCTCTCTTACGCTTTGACCTTCTTTAAAGTTTGCTTGTTGAGATAGATACTTAATCTCTGGTGTGCCCTTTAAGATTCTATTCCCACTATCTTGCTCCAAACTTCCATGTAAAATTTTTAATAGAGTTGATTTTCCTGCACCATTTTTTCCTATTATGGCAACCATCTCTCCTTCTTGTATGTTAAGTGATACATCTTTTAATATTGGTTTATAGTCGTATTGTTTGGATATATTTTGCAGAGAAATGCTAGTCATTTTTAGCCTTGTTTTGTGGCATTAGAAGTAAAATTATGCAACATACAAAAATTGCTAGCGATAAAAGCTGTCCTTGAGTTATGAAGTTAAATGCTATAAAGCCAAGTTGTGAATCTGGTTCTCTAAAAAACTCTGCAACAAATCTTGCTATGGAGTATAAGATTCCATATAGTATGCTTATTTGTCCAACAAACTTCGCCTTTTTACGGAATGCAAATAATATTATAAATACCAACAATCCTTCCAAGATTGCTTCATATAGTTGGCTTGGGTGTCGTAAGATCCCATCTACATAGATACCAAATATACTTGTGGTCTCTCGCCCTACTAATTCTTGGTTTAAGAAATTTCCGATTCGTCCAAATACATATCCTAAAGGTATGCTAAGACATGCTAAATCAGTGAATAGCCAAAAATTTACCTTTTTTGCCTTTGCAAAGATAAATGAAGCTATCAAAAATCCAATTACCGCTCCATGGAAACTCATGCCCCTAATGCCTACAAAATTCCCATTTGTATCAAATGGATTAAAAATTTGCCATGGATTTAGCAGATAATACAAAGCATAAGGGTCATAAAAAATAATATATCCTAATCTTGCGCCTAAGATTACTCCAATTTCAACCCAAATAAAGTAGCTATCAAGCATAGAATTTGAAATAGGATATGAATCTTTCTTTACAATCCATTTTGCCACCATTAAAGCCACTAAAAGGGCTAAGACATACATTATCCCATACCAATGCACAGGCACAAAAAAAGTAAATGCAACAGGATCAAATAGGTTGTATATATTCTTCCAATCTTCCATCTATTACCTCTAAAAATTCGCTAAAGCCAAGCTTTACTATATTACTATAAAGAAGCGGACTTTCTATAAATAAGTGGAGCTTAAAGTCATTTTTTCTTGCTAACTTTAGCCAATATCCTAAGATATAAAAGCTTATTTCCTTTGCTTGTGGAATCCCAAAATAAACCTCGTTAATTCCATTTTTTCTCATTTTTTCAATTAGTGCTTTTATGTCGTGATAATCGCTTATTTCTTTAATTTTGCCTCTTAGCATAAATGCGTTGTCTTGTATTTTTTCTATTCTCATGGGAATAATTTTAACAAAAAAATCTGCTAAAATTGTTGCATAGTGATTAATATATAGGGGTTGTTTTGGATAAGTTTGCAATTTTTGGTGCCAGCGGACATGGACGAGTTATTTTTGATATGATAGTTAGCAATGGCTTTATTGTGAAATACATAATAGACGATAATCCGCAAAATAAAACGATAAGCAAAATCCCTGCTATAAGTAGAGAGGAATTCTTAAGCTTAAAAGATACTTCTATTTGCATTGCATTAGGGGTAGGGGATAATTTCTTGCGTAAAAATTTATATAAATTTTTTAGCAAAATGGGCTTTAGTTTGCCAAGCATTATTCATAAAAGTGCTATTATCTCTCCTAGTGCGATTATTAATGAGGCTTGTGTGGTAATGCCAAATGTAGTTGTAAATGCAAATGCATTAGTTAAAAGAGGTGCAATTTTAAACACTTCTTGTGTGCTAGAGCATGATTGCATTGTGGGTGAGTTTTCTCATCTTTCGCCAAACTCTACTCTATGTGGGGCGGTGAAAGTAGGGAATCTTAGCCATATTGGTGCAGGGACTACTATTATACCTACTAAAAGTGTGGGAGATAATTGTGTAGTTGGTGCAGGAAGTGTAGTAATTAGTGATATAAAAAGTAATACAAAAATAGTAGGCAATCCAGCAAAAAAGGAGTTAAGATGAGTTTTAGAATCTTTTTATCACCACCACAAATGGGAAAAAATGAGCAAAAATATGTTGATGAAGCATTTAGGAGTAATTATATTGCGCCTTTAGGAGAATTTGTAAATAGATTCGAAAAAGATGCTATGAGTTATACAAAATCTTCAAATGCATTAGCTTTAAATAGCGGAACTTCTGCGTTGCATTTAGCTTTAAGAGTGAGTGGGATTAAAAGTGGTGATTATATTTTAGCCTCAAGTTTTACTTTTATTGGCTCTATTGATGCAATTCTCTATGAGGGTGCAATTCCGGTGTTTATCGATAGTGATGAAGATTGCTGGAATCTCTCTCCTAAGCTTTTAGAAGAAGCATGTGAGAAGCTAAAAAGAGATGGAAACTATCCAAAAGCTTTGATTGTTACGCATTTGTATGGACAATGTGCAAAGCTAGATGAAATTAGCGAAATTTGTAAAAAATACAATGTGCTATTAATTGAAGATGCAGCAGAATCTCTAGGAGCATTTTATAAAGGCTCTCATACAGGGGCAATAGGAGAGTTTGGTGCATTGTCCTTTAATGGTAATAAAATTATTACAACAAGTGGTGGAGGAATGCTTTTAGGCAAGAATGAAGAGCTTATGCAAAAGGCGAGATTCTACTCCACTCAAGCTAGAGAAAATTTGCCATATTATGAGCATAAAGACTATGGGTATAATTATAGGCTTAGCAATATTTGTGCTGCTATTGGTGTTGGGCAACTAGAAGAAATTGAAAGCAAAGTGCAAAAAAGAAGAGAGATTTTTTCGTGGTATGAAGAATTGTTAAAAGGTTTAGAAGTAGAGTTTATGCCAGAGTTAAAGGATACAAGAGGTAATAGGTGGCTTACAACGCTAAGCTTTAAAAATGGCAAAATAAATCCATTTAAACTAGTAGATTTTTTAGCTACAAAAGGCATTGAAAGTCGTCCTTTGTGGAAACCTATGCACCTCCAACCACTCTTTAAAGATAGTCTTAGCTTTAGTAATGGAGTAAGTGAGAATCTCTTTAAAAGCGGGATTTGTCTTCCAAGTGGTGGGGCATTATTAAGAAGCGATATTGAAGAGATTTGCTCTTTTGTTTTAGATTTTGTCAAAAGGGTTTAAGTGCTAAAGTCAAGATTATTCCGCCCAAGCAACACAAAAAGAATAATATTCTTTGTGCTTGTAGATGTTTTGGTGTCTTATTTTACTTTGCTACTAGCATATGATTTAAGATTTTCCTTTCAGGTGCCACTAGAATTTAGCAAAAATGTGATTTTTGCGTTTATCTCTTTGATAGCCTTAAAGGTTATAGCATTAAGTGTGTTTAAAATTTATCTTGTGCCATGGAGATTCTTTGGGCTTAGTGAAGCATTAAAGCTTCTTTATGCACATTTAGTGAGTTATAGTATTTTTGGTATTTTGGTGTTTTTTGGCTTGTTTGCGGACTTCCCACTAAGTGTTGTGATGATTGATTTTGTGCTTTCTTCTATTTTTATAGGAGGATTTAGAATCTCTAAGCGGACATATTTAGAAAACTCTCCTAAAAACTCCCCAAAACCAGCTTTAATCTTTGGGGCAAATACACAAAGTGCAACTCTTATAAAAAGTGCATTAAATGGCGAACTCCCCTTTTATCCTCTAGCAATCATTGATGAAGATATTAAAGAGCAGGGAAACTATATCTCAAACTTAAAGGTCTATCCAAAAAGTGCCATAAAAGAGCTAATGGAGAAGCATAGTATTAAAAGTGTGATTTTGACTAAAAGCTATGCAAAGCCACCTTTAGAAAATCTTTTTAACGAACTAAAACAAATAGGAATCGAAGAGGTAAAAATAGCCTCCATGTTAAAAGATGACGCACCGCTAGAGGATATTTCTATTGAAGATTTACTCTCGCGTCCTAGTAAGGATTTAGATAAAGAAGTAATAGCAAACTTCATAAGTGGCAAAAAGGTGCTAATAACGGGTGCAGGTGGCAGTATAGGAAGCGAGATTGTAAGGCAGTGTGTTAGCTTTGGAGCTAAAAGGGTTATCTTAGTAGAACATAGTGAATATAATCTTTATGCAATCACAGAAGAGCTAACAAAAAATAATCCTCTAGGGAAGCTAAATGCTAATCAGCCTTTGCGTCCTGTAATGTTATCAATTTTAGAGAGAGAAAGACTACAAAAGCTCCTAGATGAAGAAAGACCTGATATTGTTATGCATGCAGCAGCTTATAAGCATGTGCCACTTTGTGAATACAATCAAAAAAGTGCGATTGAAAACAATATCATTGGTTCAAAAAATGTAATAGATTGTGCAATAGAATCTAAAGTGCCAAAAATTGTGATTATCTCCACTGATAAAGCTGTGCGTCCTACAAATGTAATGGGTGCAACTAAGCGTGTGGTGGAGCTTTATGCACAAAATGTAGATTCCAAGCAAAGCGAGATTGTAGCAGTTAGATTTGGCAATGTGCTTGGATCTTCTGGTTCTGTTGTGCCAAAGTTTAAAGCTCAAATCCAAAGTGGAGGCCCCATAACCGTAACCCACCCTGATATTACAAGGTATTTTATGCTTATACCTGAAGCTTGTAGGCTAGTGCTTCAAGCAGCCTCTATTGCTAAAGGTGGAGAGATATTTATCCTTGATATGGGAGAGCCTGTAAAAATCGTGGATTTAGCCAAAAATATGTTAAGGCTTTATGGCAAAGAAAATGAGATAGAAATAGTATTTAGCGGACTAAGACCGGGAGAGAAGCTTTATGAAGAGCTACTAATAGGAGAGAGTGAGGGCAAGACAAAATATCCATCAATCCAAGTAGCACGCCCCACAGAATACGATATAGATAAGCTAAATAAAGATATTTTAGAGCTTTTAGAATGTGAAAATAAAGTTTCTAAACTTAAAGAAATCGTAGTGGAGTTTAACCACAATGCAGGATAAAAATATTGCTATTATTGTCTCTTCACTCTCTATGGGAGGGGCTGAGAGGGTTGCTTCTTTTTTGGCAAACAATCTGCCATTTAATATTACTCTTATCGTATGGAGCGATAAGAATAGATTCTATACAATAAATGAGAATGTAAAATTATGTGTAATAGGACATAAAAGAGGGATTCTTGGCGGACTTGGTGCAAATTTTTCTAAAATTTTAGCCCTTGTTAGGATTTTTAAAGAACAAAAAATAAATCTAGTAATTAGCCTAATTCATCAAACAAATATCCTAAGTATCATCGCTTCTAAAATTGCCAAGATAAAAATCATAGCCACAGAACATAGTATTTATGAGAGCCTAGAACAACAAAAAGCTTGGTTTTTCTTGCGTAAGATAATCTATCCTTATGCAAATTGTGTTACTATGCTTACAAGCAAAGATTTGCAAAACTACTCTTTTTTGCAAAATGTATGCGTTATGCCAAACCCTATTGAGCTAGAAAAAGAAGAACTAAAAGATTATAGTGCATATAAGCCTTATATTCTAAGTGCAGGGAGAATGATAGAGAGTAAGCATTTTGATGAGCTAATAGAAGCGTTTGTTAAATTTAACAAAAAGCATAAAGAATACTCACTTCTTCTAGCAGGAGATGGGGCTTTAAAGGAGGGCTTAGAGGAAAATGCTAAGAATCTTGGGGTAAAGATAGTGTTTTTAGGGAAACAAAAAAATCTATACAGCTTCTATAAACAAGCAGAATTCTTTGCACTAAGCAGTCATAAAGAGGGGCTTAGTAATGTATTAATCGAATCTTTGATGTGTGGGATTCCAGTTGTTAGTTATGATTGTCCTTATGGACCAGGAGAGATTATAGAGCATGGTGTAAATGGGCTTTTAGTAAAGCTTGGAGATGTAGAAGGGCTAAGTGAAGCTTTTTGCCAAATGGCAGTGCAAAAAGATATTTTGAAACAACAAGCCCCAAATATTAAAGAGCGTTTTGGCAAAGAAGTTGTGCTAGAAAAGTGGGAGAAGCTAATTTTATCCTTTTTTGATAAACAACAATAAAGAACCAAATATAATTAAAATAGCACCGCCCCATTGCCACAGATTCAAGCTTTCATCTAAAATCATAAGTGATAGTAATATTGCTACTAGTGGTTCTATCATGCCTAAAATAGCAGTTTTGGTTACACCTAGTTTTGACATTCCAAAAAAATAAGCCATCATGGAAAATAGGGTAGATATAAATGTTAGCCCAAGAAGCGAGGTTATCCCTATATAGTTAATCGAATCTATATTTATGTCCCCTGTAAGCATGAATGATACAAGCATAACCAAAGAAGCAAACAAGCATATATAAAAGCTACAAAGGACAGATGAGATACCAGAGGCTATTTGTTTGCTAAATACCACATATAATCCGTAAAATAAAGCACCAATTAAAGATAGAACAACACCAAAATAATCTAAAGTTAAGTTTTGCGGAATCTTTAAGACTAAAACTAAGCCCAAAAAGCAAAGCAAAAGAGAGACAAGTGTAGTGGGCTTTAGCTTATCTTTTAGAAAAATAATGGCAATAAGTGCGACTATAATTGGATAAATGTGGTATAAAAGCACGGATAAAGAGGCTGGAATAAAGCGTAAAGATTCTAAATACGCCCAAGCTTGTGCTACATATATGATACCGCCAAGCATAAAGAAATGCAGAAGTTTTAGTTTTGGTAGCTTTAGGGGTATTTTTCTAAAATATATCCATGCTAAAAGTAATATCGCACTAAAGAAAAATCTAAAAAATAAAATAAACTCACTATTAAAGCCATTATTTTGTGCTAGAACAGTCCATATAGGCATTATCCCATATGCGATACTTGCACTGCTTATCCATAAAATTCCTATTTGCTCTTTACTCATTGTATTATTATATTATTTTTGAAGTAGCCTTGTTTTTTTTTGATTTAATTTTCAATGTTCATTAGTGCTTTATGGTGGTTTTTGATTATGACTTTGTTGAATAATTTTCCTTGTGATAAGTGTGGGTTGTGTTGTAGGAATATATCTAAAATTACTGATTTAAAAGAGTTGATTTAGGAAATGGTGTGTGCAAGTTTTTAGACACACAAAACAATACATGCACAATCCATAATCATAGACCAGAAATTTGCAGAATTGATGTTATGTATGAGAAGGTGTATAAACAGCACTTTGATGTGCTTGAGTTTTATACATTAAAATATCGAGGCTTGCAATCTTTTAAAGCACAAATAGAACATAATAAATTAATAAAAAAGGGGGCAATATGCCATTACCATTGATACCGGTACTACTTGGAGGAGCAGCACTAGCAAGTGCAGCATTTGGATTGAAAAAAGGCTATGATGCTTATTGTCAGTGGCTTGATTGTTGGGGTTTATTCTTGTAGAAGAAGCAATAGAGAAGTTTTTGTTATCTGTTCCTATAATTGTCCCATTTGCAAATGTTGTTACAAATATTTTTGTAGGAACACTTACTGGGATAGCCATTGCAATGGCTATGTATTGGCTAGATGAAATGGGCAAAAGTAAATCACAGCTTAGATATGAAGCAATATCTAGGCTTGTAGCAGAAAAATTGCCTGCAATCATAAAAGAAAGAGAAGAGTTGGAGTTATTAATTGATGAGAATCATAAAAGTATGCTAGAAATTATTGAGCTGTCTTTGTCAGGCTTTGAGGAGGCTGTTAGCTCAAGAAATAAAAAAGGAATCTTTAGATTCTTAAATAAGATTCATAAACTACAAAAAGGGAGAGAATTGGAAGTTAAGGATATAAAAGATGTAAAAGCTATCCTAGAACAACCAAATCGCACTTGGAAGCTCAAATGGTAAGTGCTATTTGGGTGCGAGTGAGTGTAAATTAATATTTTGATTCTATCTAAACTAAAATGTTAATATTTTCTTAAGCTTCTTTCGTTATACTTTCATTCCTTTTTTGTTGATTTTTCTTTATGAGCTTTCAATAATAAAGAGGTGTT
>NZ_JAQHXR010000006.1 GCF_027859255.1 Helicobacter ibis | reverse complement strand
CATGAATTAGCACATCTAATTTACCCAAATCACTCTAAGGAATTTTTATCGTTATCTTACTTGCTATATGAGTGATTAAAAAGTGTTAATTTAAAGATGAATCTAATAAGAAAATCAAAAAAATATACTTGTTGGAAACTATAAGATTCTAAGCAAAGCCAAGTTTCCTAAACTTTGTTATAATTTTACTGCTTTAAGCTTCGTTTTTATTGTCTTTGTGAGAGTAAAGGAGCTACATGGAGTTGATTATAATTTATGTAATAACTTTAGTGGCGTTGATTCTAGTTTGTAAAAACTATAATCTAACTCTTAAAAACTCAATAAGATTCTAAAATAAGCCCACTTAACTTAGACTTAAAGCACAATTCTTCTCACAAAAGACAAAGTGGGTTTAGAATCTTAGATTCTAATGTCTTTTGTGGAATTATTTGTAAGTAAATTTAATCCTAAACTCAAAGAACTAAGCTAATTTTCTTAATGAAAAATGGGAATCCCTAAAATTTCTACAACCTTTAAAATTAATTTTTAAAGGTTGTAGAAATTCCTCCCAATTCATACGAAAATTAGCTTAGCAGTCCCTTACAATTTGCACGATTGCTCTTTGTCTTTGTGTTTATAAAAATACAAAGCAAAAGTAGGCTACCTTATTTTTAAAGCCTTAAATACTTTCGTTTTAAGGCTTTAAAAATTTTCCTAATTGCTTTTTAATTTTTACAAACACAAGCCTAGCATACAATCATTCCCAAAGACTTTTTAGGCACACTCTTAGCACCTTATTCCTTACAACCACACTTAAAACCTCCTAAAATGCTAGACAAAAAGGAGTAAGCATGATAAAAACTTAAGCGGACAAAGTCCTTTTAGGGCACCATTTGCCTTTGGTTCTAGTGTGGATATTTTTATAAATGGTAATAATGACGGAAGTATAAAAGTGCTATCAAGCACAGGAGAAGAGTTAGCTAGACATGAATTTAGTGGGAAGATTTTAAGAGATTTAAAAGTATCGCAAAATCAAAGCCTTTTAAAGAAGTATCGGGTTATAGAATCTGTATTTGCATAGGTTATGCTAAAAGGCAATACAAAGATTAAAGAATAGAGGTTTTGCATTGGATTTCCTTGTAATTTATTTATGTCTAGTTGTTAGAGATTAATTTAAACTAGTTTTATCCTATATAAAATCCTTTAATCAATATAGCCGATTGCATATATTGCTATATTTCACTTTGAGTGCTCGTAATAAATTTTCGGATATTCTCTATAAAGTTTATCATTAATTAAAGCACCATTTTCTTTCTTATTTCGTTTTATACTATCACTCCCCCGGGTCCCCCATTGCTTAAAGAAAAATGCTACTTTTTGTTTCTCACATTGTTTTTTGATATTTAAAACCCAAATCACCTTTTAACTATCATTCTATTTTATTTCAAACTATGCAAAAAAGATTCTATCAATATAGGCAATAGCCTTTCTCACATTAAAAAATTTATCATTGTAGTTTTTAATACAATGATCATAAAGTGCAAAAAGCTCTGATAATATATATTCTTTATCAATTTGGTCTTTATTAAAGTTCATAATTGCATCAGAAATTTTTCTCATATCATCATCTTTTTTAATTATTTCCAACAGACTAACTTTATTATTTATATTCCCAATAAACTCATTTTGACATTTCGATTTTTCAGGTTTATTTTCCTTAATGATTTTTATTTTATTATTAACAAAACTCTTTTTTCTTGCATTATTAGAAATATTTACAAGAAATTCTATTAATTTATCTTTATTCATATCTGCTTTTTGCATAAAATATCTCATAGGTAATAGCGAAGCGTGAAACTCAGCCATAGCTTCTATACAAGCCTCAGCTTCTTGTTTGTCAATATCTTTTTGTAAGAAAAATATTTCATAAATATATTTTTCATCAATATTTTTATGAACATTGTGTGAAATAATAACTCCATCAGCGGATATTGCCTCCACACTCCCTTTTAGAATCAATGCCGGCGCTCCATCTTTCTCCACAAAATGTCCTTCCTTGATAAAGGCAATTTTTGGCAATAAATCTTGGTTGATCAAAAAATTACCACCTTTTCCCTCGACTTCACCTGTTACCACATTTAAAATTGCTGAATTCTCAATGCCATTTTTAAATATATTTTCTATATGTTTTTGCATAGTTAAATGTAGCTCTTTTTCTTTTCTTTCATTAATGATTCTTAGTAAATCTAGCTTTGCAATCTTTCTTGTTTCTGCATTGTATCGATAATAAATATCCCCATTATTGTTAATCAGTGGTTTATCATTGGATTCAAAAATTTGTATATATGCCACTAACTTCTGATTAATTTCTTTACAATCCCTTTTAAATCTAATACTTTCTCTAAAATTGGAATTTAAAACTTCATTGATTCTTTTATTATCTTGCATAAAGCTTTTGTATTGTTTTTCATCTATTCCTTTGATGTAATATTTTTTTATACTATCATTATTTTCTTCGGAAATTCCAAAAACTATAAACCCACCTTTATTATTTGCCATTCCTTGAATACTTCTTAATAACTTATCATCTTTAATTGCACCAAATGATTGCTTATATTCTATGGTCTCACTTTCTTCATTTTCTATATAATCATCTTTAAATTTAAAAACACTACAAAAATCATCATTCATTGTTGTTGTTTGATATTGTGCTATAAAATTGTTCACTACATTATCCAAAGCGAGTGGTATATCTTTCCCTATTTTTCCACTTTTTATATCGCTAATCCTCCCTGAATTGATATGCTTAAGGTTGTTTGCTTCTCTATACCGATTTATATAAGCCAAAATATCTTGATTTTCATATTTTAAATTAATTAATACTTTAATAATGCCAATTTCATAATCTGATATTGGATTTTTTGCCATTTTATTCCAAGTTCCTATTTGTTTTATCTCAATACACAATTCTAAGTCTATCGCTTAGGCTAGAATCAAGATTTAAAAAGTTTTCTAAACTCAAATCTTCAAAGCCATCGATGAAAATATATTCATTTTGTGTATTGCGTAAGAAATCTAGCACTTCTTTATCACAAGTAACAAGATATAAGCAATCCTCACATTGATAAAGTTTGTTTGCAAAGATAGACTTTAGAGGTTTATCTAGCGTTTTTCCACTTTGTAAGGCTAGATGTAGTGCTTTATCAAATGGGCTTAACTCTGTATTACTAAGTAACTCTAAGGTGCCTTTTTTGGTTGTGGTAAGCTCTCTTTTATCGCTTAGGCTTAGCACACTAAAGCGGATAGTAAAATCTGGGTTTGCATTTGCAATCTTTGCACTTGCTCTTTTCACTCTTTCAATGGTTATATCGCTAATGACTGGCTTTTTGCTTCCTAGCTCATTTTTGCAAAAATCATAAGCGGTTTTGCTTTTTTTCTCATCTATCTCTTCATCAATTTGCACTAATATAAATTTGCGATTGCCCTTATCTTCTGCATTTAGCTCCATTACTGCCTGTGCGGTCGTGCCACTTCCTGCAAAGAAGTCTAGGATAATGTCGTCTTCGTTATTGTGGGATTTTACATTATTAGAATCTTTGTATATGGTGTTGCTTGAATTTGTAGAGATTTTAAGCAATCTTTTGATTAAATATAATGGTTTAGCATATGAAAAAGTATCGTCCATTTGCAATGAAGTCAATTCTTTCGCACTATTATCATAGTTTATTTCTTTTTCAGCCCATAAACTTTTTGCTTTTCTCATTTTTTCATCTGTTAAATAATCTTTTTGAAAAACATCATATCTATCTTTAATTTTTTTAACAATTAAATAGTTTTTGGATTCTAAAATTTTCTTTTTACTCCAACGCCAAGTTCCCAAAATTCCATTTGAAAATTTGGGTATTATTGCAACATCATCATTGCTTTGCTTTTCTAAATAAAATTCTTTAGTTTTAATATTGTAAAAGATAGGGAAATGTAAAGTGGGAGATTCTTCGGCAGTAGCCCTACCTCCTCGCAATCTTAAACCTAATAACCTATAATATCCCATAGAATCTTTTAATGGATATTCTTGCTTTTGTTTTTCTGTTAAAGATTCTCCAAAAACTTTACATTCACCAATATTTTTCGCATAGCATAAAAGATATTCGTGTGTTTCAGCTATAAATTTACTTGATTGTCGCCCTCTTGGATTGGATAAGATTGGAATACACGCCACAAAATTTTCCTCTCCAAAAATTTCATCACAGAGAATCTTTAAATTTGCTTGTTCGTTATCATCTATACTTATAAATATCACGCCATCTTCACGCAATAAATCTCTAGCAAGTTTAAGGCGTGGTAGCATAAAAGATAGCCATCCACTATGAGTGCGTGTGCTTTGTATGTTTTTAAAAAATTGCAGGATTTCAGATTCTATCTCATTTTCTTCATCATCGATTTCTAATAGTCCCACTTCTTGCAAAATCGCCTTATAATCTTTTCTAAAATTATCTGGATAGATGAAATTATCATTTTTTGTATTGTAGGGCGGATCTATATAGATCATTTTGATTTTTTCACTATAAGCGGATTTTAGGATTTTTAGTGCATCTAGATTATCGCCTTTGATGATAAAATTTTGTGCTTCCGCATTAAAATCTTCTTCGTTTTCTGTATTTTTGGATTCTTTGCTATGTTTACAAGATTCTAGATTGTGATATGTAAAAGTCTCTTCAAGCTTTAGCATTTTTTGAGTAGGAGTGCTATAAAGTGCATTAGCCAAAGCTTTACCTGTGAAGGTAAGCTCATAGCCTTGAATGTTTGTATTTGTATCTAGTCCTAAGAGAGTGGCGATAGTCTTTAAATCCACTTGATTATCTCTAATGGTTTGTGGAAAGTGTGTTTTAAGATTCTCAAATAAGGCATTGTGCCTCTCTTTAGAATCTATAATTTTTATACCTTTTTTTATCACTTCATCTTTTTGCATCATTTACTCTCCTTGTGCTTGTTTTAAACTTGTTAATAAATCTTGCTTATTAATGCGCGTGTTATAAATCACCTTAATGTTCTCATCTTTTAGACTTTTTTGCAATGATTTAAAAAATCTTTTTGCATAATCTATCTTTTTTTGTTCAACCGCTGGGATTTGTGAAGCATCATTATATCCTTTAGTCTCACAAACAAAAAAGATTTTTTGCCCATTTTTGTCTTTTAATAGATAGGCAAAATCTGGCTCATAGTTTTTAAAAGGTGTGGGAATGCTAAATTTTGGCAATTTAGCAAAGACAACTATGCTTTTAGAATCTATTTCTCTGGTTTCTTCTAAAATCACTTCTTTTTCGATTTGGCTATCATAAACTACTTTTTCAAAAAGATAGTTTGATGCTGGGGTTAGTGGCTCATTGCTTTTAAAATCTTTAGCGATAAATTTACCAAGCTTTTGTGCTTCTATCTCTTTTTTTGGTTTGCCATTTTCATCATATAAAACAGATTCATTAGAATAGCTTTGGGCAAATTCATAGCCTACGCTTAAAAGCAGATTCTTATGTAACTCTTCCTTAAAAATACTTTTTAAAGCTTCAAAAGCAGCTTTTGGGGAATTATTAAAATTTGATCTATTGAGCTTATTTAAAAGCTCTAATAAAAAAGGAAGTGAGATTTGATTGCTTAAAGCAAAGTCAAGTGCTAAAGATTTAAAATCCTTATTAAGTGCTTTTGTATAATCTTTTGTGCCAATTGTTTGTATATCTTGGGTAATGATTTTATTGTTTTCTGTATCAAAAATTTTACTTTCAAATGTGATAGATTCTTTTTCTATTTGGATTTTATTAAACTCTTTAGCTATGTTTTGTATTAGAGAATCTTGATTGATATTTTGATAGACAATGAGTGATTTTTGATTTATCGTATTCCACAACTCTTTAAATTCCTCTGCTAGAGTGTGCTTTATCTTTACTTTTTCTTTTGGGGCATTAGCATTTTGCACTTGCTCTTTTGTGGTATTTAAGTTTTTAAAAGATTCTAAAATAGAATCGAATTTATCTTTTAAAAGCTCTTTTAAATCTTTATTATCTTTGATTGTTTCATAAATAGGGGCGATGATTTTATAAATATTGCCAAGCTCATCAAATTCCACTAAGTTTAGATCTTCTAGTTTTATAAGCAATCTACTTGCCTCTCTTGCATTAAGCCCTTGACTTTCTAGCCTTTCTTGACTAATCCATACCGCATCCAAAGCAAAACTAGAATCCATTATTTCTCTTTGCAAATCTTCAATAAAGCCTCTTTCTTCACTGCTTACAAGCATATCAAGGTGATTTATATCAAAAAACTCATTTTCATCATCTCTCAAAAATCTATGTGTAATTCTTTTGCCTTCATTATTTACACAGATTCTAAGTCCTCGTCCTACTTGCTGATGACGGCTTACATCACTGCTTGAATTTGCAAGTTTGGTTAGAGTGAATATATTTGGATTATCCCAGCCTTCTTGCAGTGCCCACACACTAAAAATAAAACGCAAAGATGTATCAAAGGAAAGCAATTTTTCTTTATCTTTTAAAATCAATGCTATATCAGCGGCTTCTTGGTTGTCAATATTTTTTTCCTTGCTACTAAGCTTGGCATCACCGCTAAAATAGCCTTGATGCACTTTCAACTTTCCTTCATCGTCATAATCTTTTTCTAAATATTCTCTATATTTACTATCTAAATTTTGCTTTAAAACTTCATTGCGTTTTTGTTTATAAAGCCTTTCAAAAGTATTTTTGACAAATGGCTCTTCACCCCTAAAATCTGTAATATTTGGGATAAAAAAGAGGCTTAAGGCTTTAATATTTTGTTTAAATAGTCGCTCTTCTTTTTCAAAATGCAAATCAATAGCTTTTGCTAAAAGACTTTCAATCTCATCTTCGCTAAGTTTATAAGACTTTTTCTTTTCTATTATCTTTCCATTGCTTAAATATGCTTTGTCTTTATTGACATTTACCAAACTAATACCTTGAAAGCTAGAATCTAGCTTACCTAAATTACTATTTTGTAAAATTGTTGTGCGTTTTTCTATGCCATTTTTGAAAAAGGAAAAGGTTGCGGATTTTGATTCGGATTTTGACTTGCTGGTATTTGTAGCTATCAAAAATGGGGTAGTATTATCCTGAATAAGTGTATGCACTCTAATTTGCTTCACAAGATAAGATCTAAATGCGCAAATGGAATCAAGGCAATATGCAACATTGCTTAACTCATAATCATTTTCTTTAGGAAAAGTTGCACCAAAGCGAAAATACAAAGAATTTAGTTTTGAAAAATATTTATTAAAAGCTTCGCCTTTGAGCAAATGTGGTTCATCTATGATAGAAATAGGTTTTAGTGAGATTATATTTTCAAAGATACTTTTAGTATTAAAAAGATTCTCATTGTTTTTATTAAGTAAATTACCCTCTTTATCAATAGCGCTATTGGTGAGTATTAGCACACTTAACTCATCTTCATTTTTGATATAGTGATTAATAATTAGAGATTGGGATTTACTATCTGTGTATGTATAGGCTTTTAAATGCTTTTTATACTCACTATAAAAATAATTTTTTGTGAGATTGATATTTTGTTTGACAGATTCTAAAATCGCCTTTCTTGGGACAAAAATGATGAATTTATTTTGCTTAAATTGCTTGTTTAGTTCAAAAATAAGATTGAGATAAGTGAAAGTCTTACCCGTACCTGTCTCCATTAGAATATCTAAATTTAATTTATCACTAATATTTTGCACCGGTAAGGGTGTGATTTTATAAAAAGCTCTTAAACACTCTTGCAAATTATCTTGCTTTTTAAAATCAAAATCTTGCAAAATCTTAACTATATTTTCTAAGCAGTTTTGCTGATATTCTTGTTTTTCAAAAATCATTTTTGCTCCGTTTAAATGATAGCTAAATTAATATTTTATCTTCATTGTTGACAATCAAATATTACTACTTCCGCCCATCCTCCAATACTTTTCGCATCCCATTAGAATCTATCTCACACACAACATAAGGGAGGCCTTGCTTGTTTAGCTCTGCCATAAATGGATCAGGGTCGTTTTGCTCCATATTCCACACACCACTACCATTATTAGAATCTACTCCCTGATTTTCCCCGCCTTTTGGCATATCGCTATTATCTGCTTTGTTTGGTATTTTTGGCATATTTAGCCCCCATTTGCCCTCACATATCAACTTTGCTCCAATCATCGCTGGCACTCCAGTAGTATAGCTAACCCCTTGTGCATTTACTTCTTTGTAACACGCCTCATGGTCGCAAATATTATAGATATAAATTGTCCTATCTTTGCCATCTTTTTTACCCTTTATGTAGCAACCGATGTGTGTTTGACCTTTGGTTCTAGGGGCTAGGCTTGCTGGATCTGGAAGAAGGGTTTTTAGCACTTGGATAGGCACGATTTTTTGCCCATTATGCTCTATCTCATCTACGCGTAAGAAACCGATGTTTTCTAAACATTTCATATGTGTAAGATAAGATTCTCCAAAAGTCATAAAGAAGCGGATTCTCTTTAATCCTTTGATATTGCGGATAAGCGATTCTAATTCCTCGTGGTAAAGTAGATAGCTATTTTTCACGCCTACTTCTGGGTATTCCCACTCTTTCATTAAATCAAGTGGAGCGACATCTCGCCACTCCCCATTAAAATAGCTTTCATTTTTTAAATCTTGTGTGTTTGCTTCTAGTTTGAAGTGTTTTTCTTCTCGCTCAAACTTACGATAAATAGTATCTTTTTTAAGATCTGAATTTAATGCTAGTTTCTCATCTTTTACCCAAAATCTTGCTTTGGAGCTTACCTCACGCAAATTTATCTCTGGATTAAAGTTCGTAGCAAAGGCATAGCCATGATCTCCTGCATTGCAATCTAGTATATCAATAGATTCAATCTCGTCAAAATAATGCTTTTGTGTATACGCACAAAATACATTTGTAACGCCCGGATCAAAACCGCTTCCTAAAAGTCCAAAGATACCTGCTTCTTTATATCTTGTATCATATGCCCATTGTTCTTTGTATTCAAAGTGTGCACTATCTGGGTGCTCATAATTTGCTGTATCTAAATAATGCGTCTTTGTCCTTAGGCACGCTTCCATTATGGTTAGATCTTGATAGGGGAGGGCTACATTTACCACTAGCTTTGGCTTGTATTTATCTATCAAAGCTACGATAGAATCGACATTATCTGCATCTACACTTTCACAAATAATCTCACCCAAACTTTTAGAACGGATAGATTCTGCGATTGCTTCACATTTAGAGATTGTGCGAGAAGCAAGGATAATCTTAGAGAAAACATATCTATTCATCGCCATTTTATGAGCTACTACGCCACCTACACCACCTGCACCAATTTGTAAAACACAAGCCATTACTTCTCCTAGAATTAAAATATTGAAAAAATTATAACAATTTAAATAACAAAGAAGATATGACTAAAATAAAAAATTTATATTCACTAAACACTTGCTTATTAAAATGCTATATAAATAAATTTTATGTAAAGAATATATAAATTAATTATTAATTAAAGATAAATTATTTATAATTATTTTATAAATAAAATATTAAGAATTGGGTTATTTAATGTTTAATAAAATATTCTGCGATAATATTGTATTCCCTTGTCATATGTGGGAGTGGGGCATTTTGTATATTAGTTTTAATGCTTTCTTGTTATTAAGCCTATATAAAATTTTTTCTTTACTTCCGTATTGATTTACTTTCGTGTATTTTTAATATTTAGTTAATTATTTTTTAAATTATTTTTGGAGACATGAATGAAAAATTACAATTAGGAACAAAGTTAATTATGGTTGTAAGCTCAGTTGTGGTGCTTGTTATGATAGCATTGACTATTATTATTTCTACAAAGCTCACAGTTGCACTACAAGATGAGGCACATAAATTATTGCAAACTGAAAGTGTTAGACTTGCAAATAGAGTGCAAGGTGCTGTTGGGCAGACTTTTGCAGTATTGGAATCTGCCGGTAGCGTTATGGCATTAATCGTGGTTAATGATAGAGAAGGAAATATTGATCAAAAGATTTTATTAGAATCTGTAGAAAGATTATTAAGAACAAATCAATATGCTAGATTTGCTTATTTTTATGTTCCTGGAGATAATGTTTATTTAAGAAGGGTTGCATATCTGCAAAATACTGATTATTTGCTAGATAGTGGAGAGTTTATGATCTTTGCACATAGAGAGAATAATGATGTAGCAGTGGTAAAAGCAGAGGATAATTTAAAACAATTTAACTCATTACATAATGCTATTAGCAATAAAGTGTTAAGTATGGGTAGAGTTGGATAATCAAAGAGTCTTTGTTGTTGATATAACAAGACCAATTTTAAATAGAAAAAAAGAACTAATGGCTGTTGTTGGCGTTGTGGTTGATTTAAATGAAATTTCTAATTCTATATTCAATGCCAAGAGCGTTGCTTATGCGAATAATAGAAACTTTATGATTACAGAAAATGGAGTAATGCTAGTTAATTCTAATAGTGAATTAGTTGGTAAGAATCTAAAAGATATAAATAAAGATGAAAAAATTACAGAGTTTATAAAAAATAATGAAATAGGTATTGTTGATTATAGTTACAATGGAGTTGATAATTATGCAGGTATCACAGAATATAGAGTATGGAAAGATGTAGATACAGAATGGACGCTTGTATCAGTTGTGCCTAAAGATGAAGTATATGCACCACTTGTAAGCGTAGAGCGATCATAATTATTACAGCTTTAATATCTATGGTATTTATTATTGTTGCAATTTGGCTTTATTCTAAGAAATATATTTCTACTCGATTAACCAATTTGGGTAATTTCTTAAATGAATTTTTAGATATATTAATTATGAAAGTAAGACAGCCCCTCAAGTAATCAAAATAGTAGCACATGATGAGATAGGCACTATGGCTGAGATGATAAACAAAAACATAATCTCAACTAATGAATCTGTAAGAAAAGATGGTGCTATGATAGATGAGATAACAAAAGTTGCACAAGATAAGAGCATGGTAGCTTTGCAGGTGTGCTTAGTAATGAGCCAAGCAATCCTCAATAAAAGAACTAAAGGTAGTTTTAAATAGTATGCTTGATATATTGAGAGATAAGATTGGTAAAGATTTAAATGTTATCCTAGATGTGTTTAACTCTTATTGGAATCTAATTTTTAAAGCTAGAGTTAGTGAAGCAAACGGCAAAGTAGAAGAGGCTATAAACTCACTTGGAGATGAAGTTGCATAAATACTTAGTGTATCATCAAGTAATAAGATTACGCATTTAATGCAAAATGTATCAGATAAAACATCTGAAGTAACAAGACAAGCAGAAGATATTAAAAACATAGTAGGTGTAATTAAAGATATAGCAGATCAAACAAATCTACTAGCACTTAATGCTGCAATAGAAGCTGCAAGAGCAGGAGAACATGGTAGAGGATTTGCAGTTGTTGCAGATGAAGTAAGAAAGTTAGCAGAGAGAACTGGTAAATCATTAAATGAAATAGAAGCTAATGTAAATATATTAGTTCAAGGTATTAATGATATGAGTGAATCTATAAGAGAACAAACTACTGGTATAGAGCAAATTAATGATGCAATATTGCATTAAATACAATTACAGAAGAGAATGTGTTTGTTGCTAATGCGACTGATGATGCTGCAAAAGAAATAAATCGCATTGTAGAAGCAATCAACGAAGATACAAATAGAAAGCAATTTTAATTTACGGAATCTTTAAGATTCCGTTATCCTACTATTATATTTTCATAAATTAATTTTATAGACATTATAAATGAGACAAGCACGATTAGTGGTTTTATGATTTTTACTCCATATTTTAAAGCCATCTTAGCCCCCAAATTTGCACCAATAAATTGTCCTAATGCCATTATAAGCCCTATGCCAAATAGCATATTCCCACTAAATGCAAAGAATAAAACTGATGCTAGATTCGTAGAGAAGTTATATAGCTTTGCTTGTGCTAGTGATTTTGTAATATTAAATCCAGCTAACATTATTAATGCTAGAAGAAAGAAAGACCCAGTCCCGGGACCAAAAAATCCATCATAGAATCCTATTGCACATAATGCTAGTATAAACAATCTTTTATGAGATGCTCTATCTTCATTATTAACTTGAGGAGAGAATAAAAAGTAGATTCCAAATGCCATTATTAAAAATGGTAGAAATTTTTGCAATGCATTAGTATCTATAAATTGCACACTTATAGTTCCAGCTCCAGATAGCAAAAAGACGATTATTATATTTGGAAGAGATTCTTTTAGGTTTATGTAGCCTTTGTTATAAAAATATCTTGCAGCACTAAAGCTACCAAAACTGCTTTGTAGCTTATTTGTAGCTAGAGTTTCAAGAGGAGAAGCACCAGCTAGAAGCAAACTAGGTATAGTAATCATGCCACCTCCACCTGCAATTGAATCTATAAATCCAGCTATTAATGCTACAAAAAACAAACATGCTATAATGTATATATCAAATCCAAAAACCTCAAACATAACCAACTCCCCAATTTGATTATCTACGATTATAAGTGAAAGTGGAATAAAAGTTGCTTAAGTGTTTTTCAAAGACATTTTAGGAGACTTGATATGAGCATATTTAGTTATTCACCAGCTAGAGCATTAGCACAAGAAGCACTAGACCACAGGGCGTTAAGACGAGATATGATAGCAAGTAATATAGCAAATGTATCAACTCCTATGTATCGCCCAAAAGATTTAAATTTCGAACAAATGATGGCAAAAAAGGCAGATGAGATTTTAAATAACGAAAGAGATTTCAAGCTTGATGTAGCTTTGACAAACAAAAATCATCTATTGCCATTAGAAGAAATGGCTTTAAATAAGCCTACTATGTTTTATAGAGATGGGCATTTAGCAAGAAATGATGGCAATAGCGTTGATTTAGATATTGAGACAAGTGAAATGGGCAAAAATGACATTATGTATCAAGCAATAGTTGGTGCATTAAGAAAGCAGGGCGGAATTTATACCTATGCTCTAGAATCATCTAAGAATATATAATTAGGAGTTAGAGATGTTTTTATCTAGTTTTGATATTAGTGGATATGGACTATCAGCTCAAAGACAAAGAGTAAATTTAATATCAAGCAATATAGCAAATGCAAATACCACAAGAACAGATGAAGGTGGTCCTTATAGAAGAAGAGAATTGATTTTAAAAGCATTTGATTTTGATAAAGTTTTGAATCAAAAGTATGAAAAAAGTAATAATTTGCTAGAATATGAAGATCCATTAGATGAGATGGATATTTTCGATGAGGGGCGAAAGCCAAAGCCTACGCTAATGAGCGTTTATGTTGATAAAGTTGTCAGGGACGATACTCAACCTAGAATGAAATATGAGCCAAGCCATCCAGATGCTAACTCTGAAGGTTATGTTGCATATCCTAACATTAACCCGGTTGTAGAAATGGCAAATTTAATTGAAGCCACAAAGGCTTATCAGGCAAATGTCGCTGTTTTTCAGAGTGCTAAGAATATGGCTACGACTGCTATTTCAATGTTCCAAGCATAAAGGAATATAAATGGAAATTAATAAATATGGTGTAGATTTTGAAAAGATAAATTCGAAACTGCAAGATGTGCCAAATTTATCTCCAAACCATGAGCTAAATGCACCGGGAAAAAGTTTTGGTGGTATGCTAAAAGAAGCCGTTGATGAGGTAAATGCATATCAAAAATCAACAGAGCAAGTAATGGCAGATATGGCGACAGGACAGATAAAAGACTTGCATCAAGCAGCAATAGTAATAGGTAAAGCAGAAAATAGCATGAAATTGATGCTTGAAGTTAGAAACAAGGCTATTAGCGCCTATAAAGAGCTTATAAAAACACAAATTTAATGAACGATACCACTTCTAAAAAAGCCGGTAAAATCCTGCTTCTATTTTTGCTAATAGGAGTTGGGTTTTGCATATTTTTAGGGACTATTTTTTATAACATCATCACACAAAGACAACTACCAAATTTTCAAGCAAAGAGAGTTGAGAGTGCTATTAGGGGTTCTATTTATAGTGCTGATGGATTCTTGCTTGCATCTAGTAAAAAGGTTTATAAAGCAGTTGTTAATACATATAACATAGATCCACAAAAACAAGACTTATTTGTTAGCTTGTTTTCTGCTTATAGTAAGATTCCAAAAAGCGAGATTGAATCAAAGTTAAAAGAAAAGGGCAATGTAGTCTTGTCTTACAACATAGATTCAAAGAGTGCTTCATATTTAAAGCAACTAAATTTAAAACTAAATTCTTTAGATGTTTTTAGGACATATGAAGATAGCAATGGAAATATTTTTAAATATGGCTTGTCTGTTGTTGAGAGTGGAGAGATGAGAGAGTATCTATATGATGATACAATGGAGCCAATTTTAGGATATATAAATAAACTAGATGATAGTAGAATCACGCGTGTAAGTGGTGTTAAAGGTATAGAAAAGAGTTTTAATGAAGAGTTAGAGCCAACTAGCGATATGTTAATGGTGGGCACTAGAGATATAGGATTCAATGTCATTTTAAATAAAGATTCAATTTTTAAAGATAGAGTTGATGGATATGATGTAATATCAAGCATACCTCTAAAGTTGCAAAAAAAAATAGAAAGATTGGTTGATAAGAATAAAGATATTCTGGGTGCAAAAGAAGTTGTTGTTGGAATAATGGAAGGTAATAGTGGCAAGATTTTAAGTCTTGCAAGTAGTGCTAGATTTAATCCAAATGCAATTAAAATAGAAGACTATCCAAAGCTAAATGCAAATGCAATAGAGTATTCTTACGAGCCCGGAAGTATAATTAAGCCGATAATTTATTCTATTTTGCTTGATAAGAATCTAATAAATCCAAGTGAGATTATAGATTTAGAGAATGGAAGATATAGGCTTGATAATTTTTATATCACAGATACTCATAAGCTAGAATCTGCAAGCATAGAAGATGTGTTGTTGTATTCAAGCAATATTGGCATGGCAAAGATTGCACAACGATTAAATGCGATAGACTATAATGAGAGCTTGTTGAAGTTTGGATTTGGCAAAGATAGTGGTATAGATTTGCCTTATGAGAAAATAGGTGCAATTCCAGATTCAAGGAGACTTGGAGGAGAAGTATATAAAGCAACCGTGTCTTATGGCTATGGACTTAGGACTACATTTATGCAGATGTTAAAGGCATATAACACGATAATTAGCAATGGAATCTCTTATGAACCTTATGTTGTAGAATATCTGCTAGATAGCAAAAATGTAAAATACAAAATAAATCACGAATCCCCACAAAGAATCTTAAGCGATAAAACGGCAAACATTGTAAAAGATACACTAATAAAAGTAGTATCCGATGGCACAGGTAGGACTGCTAAGGTAAGTGGAATAACAATCGGAGGCAAAACAGGGACTGCACATATAGCACAAGGTGGAAAGTATGTAAGGAAATATAATAGCTCATTTTTTGGGTTTGCTAAAGATGATAAAGGACATGAATACACAATAGGCATAAGTGTATTTGAGCCAAATGAAACTGAAGCATATTTTGCTTCAAGAACTGCAGTGCCACTTTTTAGAGAAGTTGTTGAGTTGCTTATAAAAGAGGGCTATTTAAAAGCAAATAAAGCTAAATAAATATTCTGAAGTAAAACACAAAAAGATTTAAAGCCTAAAACTAGGGATTACCACCCTAGATTCACGCCACCACCTTCATTTACCTTATAGTTAGGGTCTCTTCCCACTTTATATCCATTATCACCACCATTGCTTAAAGGACGACAAATATCTCCCTTTTTTACGCTTCCTTCTATTATTTTGCCATAGGAAATTTTTGGTGTTACTCTAGTTATTCCTACATTGCCACTTTTTGTTTCTATGTGTCCTGTTGTTTCTTTGGTGTAAGAATCTGTAATAGCTTTACCTAAAGAAAAACACTCATAGCTCTCTCCCATATCTAGCTTTTGTGAAAATACTTCTTCTTCATTTGCGACTTCAGCCACTTTTAGATGGTATATGGCATTTAAAATATCGCTTGAAATTTTATGTGCTATTTTTTGCATTATTGCCTCATCTTCGCTTAGTGAGCTATTTTTTATGGTGAATTTTTCAATTAGGGTGTTTGAATACTTAATCTGCCTTGTTGCAAATAGCAATACTCTATAATCAATACTAATTTCAGCTTGTAGTTTTGTCTTGCCTGTTAGATTACTTTTCTTTTGTTCTCCATCTAGTCCGCTTATGTTGAATAGCAAAATATAATCTGTTGCAAGGACATTTTTAAGCTTATATACTTCATCATTCATTGCATCACCACTTTTTATGAGTGCTTTTTCCATATCGTAATATCCTTGCGAATCTCGATCTAGGACATTGAATTTTCTACTTTGTAATAATTCTGTTTTATCTTTTGTTGTAGTGTAGCACCAAGCGAGGCTTGTATTTTGTTGTGAGATACATTAAAGACACTTATATTTCTTCTGTTATCAGCCTTTAGTCCGGGTGCTACATATTTTTTTGTAGTGGTTGTTTTGTAGATTGTTACATTTGCTATGTATTTTCCATTTTCTTCAAACACACTATCTACTTCATAGCTATCTGCCGAACCTTTTGTTGCTTTGTTTATTTGCTCACTATAAGTATCTTTTATATTTGTGCTTTCATTTGTGTTTGTGCTTATGTTTATAGACTTTTTAATGGAGTTTATACTAACTCCATTTAGTTTCCCTATAGCTTCGATAATTGCATTATTTATGGCTTCTTCTCTGCTTAAGCCACTGCCTTCACCACTTGCTTGTTTTGTTGTAGTATTTGTTACTACTTTAGCTTCTAATGCACAAAGGCATAGAAATATTAATAGAATCTTTTTCATGCTATATCCTAAAAATCATCAATGCTATTTACAATACTTGATTTTTTATCTTGCTCTCTTGTTTGAGGCTTGGTTGTTGCTTTTTTGTGTTCTTGTTTTATTGGTGATACTGCTTGTGTTGTATTTACATAGTTTTTATAAGAATACACTCTAACAACGCCAACATATTCTGTATTATTATCATCTGTATAAGACCATCTCTTAGCAGTTCTAATTCCTCTTAGATTCCCCTTTGTCTTGCTTGTGATTGTCTTTAGAGACTTATCTACTATTTCACTTATCATTTCTTCTGTGATTTCTTTTGAGCCATTATTTATATTTTGAGATTCTTTTAGTGTTTGTTTTATTGTATCGCCTGTTTGTGTTTCATCTCTTAGGCTTATTTGTGTGCTTACGAATTCCCTAATAGCTACATCTGCTTGATTTTGAGCTGTCTCTTTTGCACCACTTTCTAGTCTATCTAGGATTCTAGAATCGCTTGAAGTCTTGCCATAGCCCCATATTCCATAGCTTATTATCATAGGTTCGCCATTTTCATCATATACCATTCTTATGCCATATTCATTTATATAGTCTTTGTCCTCTTTTGGTAGGAATTCTTCTAGCTTCTTGCCCTTGCCTTTTATGTTTGATTGTCTATTCTTTTTTATATCATCTGCTATGGCTCTTGTTTTATTTGAGATTACTGCAACTACACCAACTCTATAATTACCATTTTTGGTTGTTGTAACATAAGTTTGCATAGGCACTAGACCACTCATTTGACCACTTGCATCTATGATTGTTTTAGTTATAAATTCATCTTTGAAAATGTCTTTTTTCCTCTCTTGGCTTAAACCTTCTACTTCAATCCCTAAGTCTTTTAGCGCAGAATCTAGTTTTGCACCGGTTAGTTGTGTTACCTTATCCATTATTTGTGATAGCACACCACCTTTTTCTAGTTCTTCAAACTCTCTTGCATTTGTTGAGTTATCATTTAGGTATTTTAGGATTCTTTGGTTTGCCAATCTGCCAAAGGCATCTTTTATAAATTCACTTTGTATGTTTAGCATAGCCCTTTGAAATGCTATGCTACCTCCTCTTGCAAGATCTCCCTTATCAGATATATCTGCATATCCATAATAAAATGTCCTGCCATTTTCTGTTACTCCATATTCTATATTATGCGCGTTTGCAAACTCATCAAAATAATCTTGTATATCTTTTGTTGCCACCTCTTTTTCTTGTGGTAGAGATAATTCATTTTGAATCTTAATATCAGATTGCGTTATTTCAGTTTGCTTTTCTCCTTGTGCATAAAGAATATTACTTAAAATCAAAGAACTAATGAATATTATCTTTTTCATTATTTTCCTTACCAAGTTACAGATTTGCTAGAGCCTGTTTTGTTGATTGTTTGCTCATCTTCCCAATATACAAGTCCAGAGTTTAAGTCTGTTATTCTAAGTAAAAAGAAGTATTCTACTTGTGTTTTGCCATTGCTTAATCTCACATTATCTTGTCTTATCTTACCAGCTAGTGAGAAGTCAGGAGATACTAGAGTTCCCTTTTTTGCGATTGTGTTTTGATTGAATTCATCATTATCTCTTAATTCTCTAACATCTTCACTCATGGAATCTAATGCACCACCATGTGCTACTGCGGAAGTTAGCACAAACTTACCAGACCTTCTTAGAGCTGAAGTTATCTTGGCAGTTAGTTTTTCTGTATCAATTCTTTGTGGAGTGTCATTTAGGATTCTGCCTATTGCAATTACCTTTCTATCTCCTGCTTGTATATTTGCAAATGCAGGATCACTAAGCATACTATTTATCATATTCTCTGCTGTATTTTCAAAATCTTCTCTATCTAGTCCTAAAGTTAGTGCTGACCCTTTGTTTGCTTGAGTTGATTTACCATCTGTGTATGTTGGACCAGAGCTACTAGCACACCCTCCAAGTAATGCACCTACGATACTAAAAGCTACTATTAAATTTTTTGTTTTCATTTTTTCTCCTTATTTTCTTTGAATGTAAATTTTAAAATCTTTTGCACTTTTGTGTTGTGCAACTTTCTTTATTCTTTTATCCTTATTTGCAAGGATTCTTATTGTTCTATATTCGTCATCTATGACATTTGGTAATTCTAAACCATTTTCATCTAGCCATGTAACTTTATAGATAATATCTCTATTAGTGCTACTTCTTAAGATTAAGTCAAATTCTAAAAGCCCATTTAGATTCTTTATTTCTCTTAGATTCTTTACTATATCTTTTGGCAGAGATGAATCTATAAATACTCTATCATGTTTTGTATGTGGAGCGGGAGTGTAAGTTACTCCACCACATGCACTAAAAAACAAAATACAAGCTAAAAGAAAAACATACCTCATACCTTACCTTTGTATTATATTTACATTAATTGGATTGCTAGGGTTAAATGAGCGAACAATCACAAGCGCACTTTTGTTTTTGTTTAATGTGGCTTGATATAGATGAGTGCCATCTGGTGCTTTTATCTCTATTTCTCCATTATTATCTAGCATTACAACTGATACACCTTTTGGTAATCCATTCCAATATCTAACATCTGCACTTGTTGTAGCCATTGTAAAAAGTGAGCTTGCTAGTGCTAGATATCCACCTGTTGCGTCATTTTTGGCTACAACGGCATTTAGAGTAGTTTTTGTGATTGTTTGTAGTAATGCCTTAGTTATCATTGTGGGCATATTTAGCTTAAATTCGGTAGCTACTATATTGTCTAAAACTACAAAATCAGATGTCTGCTTATCATTAATGCTTAAGAATGGATATGAATATTCTCTTGGCTTTAGTGTTTGTAGTGCGACACTTGCAGTAATTGCTTTTTTGTCAAAGATAAAAGGAAGATTTAATTTAAACTCATCTTTTGCAATGCCAAATCCATTTTCATAAACAACAAAAATCTTATTGCCATCTTTATTGCTATTTTCAAAAAATTCTGCTTGTTGTTGTATTTCTTCATTGTTAGGATTGATTATAGCTACTTCTCTAAAGAGATTTTGTGCTTTTATATAATCTCTATCCATGTAGAAAAACACAGAAGCAAGGTATGTCGCATAAGGGTTTATAAAGTCTTTTGTAGTGTCAAACTCTTCCCAGAGATGCTCATATTTGCCTTCTATTGTTTTTGTGTTTTTACCTATGTTTTCTTCGTAGTTTTGTGATTTTTGTTGCTTTTCTAGTTCTTGTCTATTTTTTTCTATTTCAGCTGCAAAATATTCTTTTGCCTTATCTTGACGCATAAGTGCTCTATTGAACTCTACTCTAGCGTTTTCAAAATCGCCTAGATTCATAAAGTTTATACCTTTATAAGAATTTAACATTATTCTTTCATACAAGCTTCCTTCATAATCTACAGCTCCTTCATTTATAAGTGTAGATGCAACTGCTTTTGCACCTTTTGTGCCTACGCTTTGTAAATCAACATCTTCTTTGTAAGATTCTTCTACCAAATCAAAAAATTCGTTACTTGTTTTAAAATTGCCACAATTTTTTGCTATTAACCCAGAATTCAATCCGACATAAATTGTGTCGTCATCGTCTTTTACTTCTTTTAGCTTCTCGTTAAAAAATTGCTCATCACATAACTTTTGTGTCAAATTATTTTCATAACTTAAATTGCTTTGCGAGCTACTACAAGCACTAAACAATATACCAGCTACTACGAGCGAAGTTACAACTAATCCCTTTTTCAAACTCTCTCCTTATTTATCATGTTTTATAATAGCACAATATATATATATATATATAAATTTTTAATAATTAATATAACTTTTATTATAGATTGTTACTTTCTGTAAGGATTATTTTAAGAATCGTTTTTTGTTATAATGTATCTTTTTGTAGAGGAAAATAATGCAGTTTAAAATATATGATAGTGTCAAAAAAGAAAAGCTAGTCTTTGATCCGATAAATAAAGATGAGGTTAGAATCTATGTTTGTGGTCCAACCGTGTATGATGATTCCCACTTAGGACATGCTAGAAGTGCCATTGTTTTTGATTTGTTGCGTAGGGTTTTGTGTGAGCTAGGATATAAGGTTATATTTGCAAAAAACTTCACAGATATTGATGATAAGATAATAAACAAAGCAAATAGTAGCGGAGTTAGTATAGATGAGATAACTACAACTTATATTCAAAAATATCTTTATGAAATGGAGCTTTTAGGGGTAAAAAGAGCAGATATAGAACCAAAAGCTACCGAATCTTTAGAGAGTATTGTTGAAATGATTGAAGAATTGTTGCATAAAGGTTATGCTTATAAAACAGATAATGGAGATATATATCTATCTGTCTGTAAGGATAGAGACTATGGAACTCTAAGCGGTAGAATAGCAGAGCTAGAGGCAAAAAGCAGGATAGAATCTATCGAACAAAAAAAAGATTCTAGGGATTTTGCACTATGGAAAAGCTATAAAGGAGTAGGTGATATAGGTTATGAATCCAAACTAGGCAAGGGGAGACCCGGGTGGCATATAGAATGCTCTGCTATGATAGATAAGCATTTAGCATATAGTGGAGAATATGCTATTGATATACATGGCGGAGGTGCTGATTTACTCTTCCCTCATCATGAAAATGAAAGCTCACAAACAAGATGTGCCAAAAATCAAACACTAGCAAAATACTGGATACACAATGGCTTTGTAACGATTAATAATGAGAAGATGTCAAAATCTCTTGGGAATAGCTTTTTTATAAAAGACGCATTAGAGATTCATAATGGAGAAGTTTTAAGATTCTATCTTTTAAGCACACATTATCGTGCTTTGCTTAATTATTCTGATAGTGATTTATTAAGCTCAAAAAAGAGGCTAGATAGAATCTATAGGCTAAAAAAGAGGATTCATGGTAAGGCAAATACTCTAAAGAGTGATGATGTATTTAAACAAGAATTATTAGAATCTCTAAGTGATGATTTAAATATCTCAAGGGCTTTAAGCATTGTTGATGAGTTTGTAAGTAATGCAAATGAATTTTTAGATAAGAAGCAAAATGACAAGATTCCTTTTATTGCATCAAATTTAGAGCTAATAGCAAGATTGCTTGGAGTTGGGCTTATTGATTGCTTTTTGTATTTTCAGCTTGGTGTTAGCAAGGAAGAGAGGAAGGAGATAGAATCTCTAATTAATAAAAGAATGGAAGCAAAGAAAAACAAGGACTTTGCTTTAGCAGATTCCATAAGAGATACACTAAGTAACATGGGTATATCTATAATGGATAGCAGTGATGGCTGTGTTTGGGAGAAGCTATGAATGAACTAATTAGTGTTTTTATTATTGCACTACTTGGGAGTGCAGGGCATTGTATTGGAATGTGTGGAGGCATAGTTCTAGCATATAGCTCAAAACTAGAATCTAATAAAATTATCTATCATCTAAGCTATAACTTAGGTAGAGTTAGCATGTATGTAGCACTTGGGATTGTAGTTGGGTTTATTGGTAGTATGTTTTCTTTAAATATATTTTTTAAATCTAGCTTATTTGTTTTAGCTGGTATATGTATGATTCTTGCTGGATTATCTTTATTTGGGAAAATATCATTTTTTAAAAAGCTAGAATATAACATACAAAATACTAGATGGTATAAGTCAATATTTCAAAAATATTTACAGATTCAAAGTGTAAGTGGAATCTTTATTCTTGGTATGTTAAATGGATTGCTTCCTTGTGGTTTTGTATATGCGTTTTTATTTAAGGCAGCTAGCAGTGGAAGCATATTGAGTGGTGCTTTAATTATGCTTTCTTTTGGGCTTGGGACTATCTTTGCGTTGTTTTTGTTTGGTGTTATTTCTAGGTCTATTTTGGATAAAAATGAAATTAGAAAATTATTCTTAAATCTAGCCTCTATTGCTATTATTATTTTTGGTGTGCTTATGGTTTATAGAGGGATTATGATTTTTGGCGGAGGAAATGTAAGTCATGGTAATCATGGTATGCACATAATGGATGCTAATGCTACTAAGCCAATGCACATGCACTAGGGAGCTTAAGTCCCTAGATAAATCTGCCCTGCATAAAGAATATACATTCTTAAAGCAAATACTCCAATCATAATAGAAAGTGAGTTTAAAAGTATGAAATTAACCTTATAAGCGTGGTTTTTAAGTGCAGTTAGAGCAATTACACTAGGTACTACAACGCTAAATCCAACTACACAAATCCAAAAGATTCCCGCCCAAGTTCCACTAGTTAGCGAAGTAATAGCAGCAACTGCCTTTTCGCCTCCTTGAAAATAAAGCCCTACAAAAAGTGCAAAAAGCAATAAAGATTCAATGGGAATAACCCTTAAATCCATCGTTAAAAGGTATTTTGTAGTATCTTTTGAAACCTCTTTTTCAAAAAATATAAGCCCAAAGCAAATGCAAGCTGCAATCCCGCTTGAAAGTCCACTGGCTAAAAATAAAATAGGCAAAATCGGACTATTATAAAGTGGGAGTGTCTGAATGGCTGAGAGTAAAAATCCTGTATAAACTCCAACACCACCTGCTATGGCAAAAACCAATCTTCCAAACCATAAAGAGTTTCTCTCTAAAAAGTCTAAGAGTGCTCCAAAGTTTCTAACTATCCCTCCTAAAAAGCTCTGTTCTAGTGTGCTTCTAAATCTAATAATTGCATACGCTAAAGATAGCGGAGTGTAAAATAAAAGCAAAAGCACTCCTAAAGACATTACAGATTTTAGATTGTAGGTAATTAGAAGTTGATAGAAATTTAATGGTTTAGTTAAATCAAAAATCAAAATAATTAAACCAATAATTATACTAAAAGGAGCTAAAAGCACACCTGCTCTTACAAATGCGTCCCATGGAGCTTTTTTGTTTTTGTTCATCCACTCCACACTTAAAGCTTTCATCATCGCTCCACTACTAAGCCCTGCTAAAAATAAATAAAGTGCAATAGGCCAATGCCAAATGATTGTTGCGCTATCTGGTCCCCATATCTCATTCATAGTTTTATCCCTCCTTTTTTATTTGGCACTACAAACAATTTTGGTTTTGTGCCTAAATGTGGTTTGTTTGTAACAAAAGGTTTGTTTGCTAAATAGCTAAAAATTGGACTTAGCGGATCATCCAAATCTCCAAAGATAAGTGCATCAGTAGGACACACAGCAACACATGCTGGTTCGCCATATTGCTTTAAATGCGTATGTTTGCAAAAGTTGCATTTATCTGGCACATTTGTTTTTGGATTTACATATCTTGCATTATAAGGACAAGCCACCACGCAATAAAGACAACCCACACAAAGATTAGCATTAATATCTACAATCCCATTTTCGTCCATAAAAGAAGCATGTGTAGGACACACAGTTACACAAGGAGTGTGTTCGCACATCTCACAAGAATGCCTTACATAATTAAAATTAAGATTTGGAAACTCCCCATGAGGACCATCCATCTTGACCTTTAATCTAAAATAGCCATCAGGTATTGCATTTTCACTCCTACAAGCAATCGTGCAACCCTGACAGCCAATACATTTCTCCATATCATGTATCATTGCATATTTCATTTTTACCCCCTACACTTTTTCTATTTTGACACCAATGGTATGTACATTATTTCCCGCAACTGGAGAAATGGTGTTTTCCAATAGATGACTAGCACTCATTCCCTTGTTGTAAGCTATATCTTGCTTTTTACTTGTATGTCCAAATCCAAAATAAGCAAAAAGCGTATCTTCTCTAATACCAATTGTAGGCAATACACTTGCTATTTGGCTTCCAACCTTGCTAGTTATCTTTATTTTATCTCCCTTTTTGAGCTTTAATTTATCAGCTACTTTTTGATTAATCCACACAGCATTATCACTCATTAGCGTATTTAGCCAAGGTATATTCATTGTGTGTCCATTTGTATGCACAGCAACCTTGCCTTGAATGAAGTAAAATTCATCCTCATTTTTTAGTTTTGGATTGTTATAAGTAAGTCCGCCTCTACCACATGCTTTTTCTAGTGCTTCATCAAAAAGTTCAATCTTGCCACTTTTTGTTTTGCATTTTAAAACCTCGCTAAACTCTCTATCGCTATCTAAATTTGCCTTAGAGTTTGGATATTTTTCTACAAATTTTTTAATGCTTTCTTTATCTCTTGCAAGAAGTGGAATCCCATAGCTACTCATTCCTTTTTCTTTTAGCTTAAACATCTCATTAGGATAGTTATAGCCTTGCTTAATTCTAAAATCCTCTATATCTGTATAAGGGAATGCACTCTCATAGCCCATTTTTTTAGCAAGTTCTAAATAAATTTGCCATGATGGCTTTGTATTGCCTATAGGTTCTACTGCTTTTTGCCTTACTTCATAGCCCGGATTCTTGCCATTTTTTGCCAAAAACTGCTCATCTCTCTCCAAGTAAGTAGATTCTGGCAAGATAATATCTGCATATTGTGAAGTATCAGACACATACACATCTACACTTATAAATAAATCTAATTTCTTAAGTGCTTCTACAACTTCATTAGAATCATTAACCGTCATTACCGGATTTGAACGAGTAATAAATAGACCCTTAATTGCATAGGGTTTTTCTTCTAAAATTGCCTTAAAAACTTTAGAGTAGATTCCTCTAGTTTTAGAAATTTTACTAAATTCACCATCTTTTATATCAATCAAGTCAATTCTAGGTTCTTGTGGAATTTCTAATTTTGGTAAAATAGAACCCTTAAACTCGGGTGCCACATGCTCTCCTGCAAGCTTATTATAAAGTGCTGGAGATTTAGGGAAATACAAACCACCTTTTGTTTCAATATTGCCTAAGAGTGCATTTGCTATGGCTATTGCTCTTCTAAACTCTATTTCTTCTGGGCTAAATGTCGCTCTATGCCCGAAATCCACCATAGAATGCGGAGCATATTTTGCACATTCTCTTGTTAGCTCTCTTATTCTTTCTGCACTTATATCATATTCCTTAGCCATTGCTTCTGGTGTGTAATTTTTAACACTTTCTTTAAGTTTTTCAAAGCCTATTGTGTATTTTTCTACAAACTTTTTATCATAAAGCTCTTCAAAGATTAAAGTATGCACCATAGCCATCATAAAGGCAGTATCTCCGCCTGGACGGATAGGAATCCATTCACTTGCCTTTGATGATAGCACAGAAAATCTAGGATCAAGAGAGATCAATTTGGCACCTTTTTCTAGTGCTTGTGTTACTCCTCTTGCATAGCTTATTACCATTCCTTCATATACATTGTGTCCAAAATTTAGCATAAACTTACAATTTGAAAAATCTCTACTAATAGAGCCGTTGCCAAACACGCTTGTAAGTGCTACTGAATAGCCTGAAGGGCATGTATTTCCATGATCAAAAATATTAGGACTTCCATAAGCATAGGCAAATTGATTTAAAAAAGTTTGCTCTGGACCACTCTTAGATGCAAAGGCCACGCTTTTAGCCCCATATTTTTCTTTAATTACACTTAGTTTTTGAACTATGTAATTATAAGCTTCTTCCCATGAAATTTCTTTCCATTTTCCATCGCCCTTCTCACCTGTTCGCATAATAGGATTAACAAGTCTATTTGGATCAAAAAGCTGATTAACCCCAGAGCCCCCTCTAGCGCATATTGCACCCCTGTACTAGTAGAATAGGGATTGCCTTGAATGAAGACTTTTTGCGCCTCTTGCAAAGTATCTACTCTAGCTTCAATAGGACAGCGAGTACTGCACATTTCACAAATACTTGGGACAAATTTTGAAGAACCTTTCACTTCTCCACTAAAAGCCCCCAAAGTCCCTGGCATAAAACTTAAAACAACAGAAGTTGCACTAACACCTTTTAGGAAATCTCTCCTATTTATATCTGTTTTTATACTCAATCTATCCTCCTTTAAATTAAGTCATAACCATGATACTACTATTTTTTATTTTTTAAACATTTTTTATTTATTTTATATTATTAATATTGGGCGTAAAAATGCGATATAATCTTGTATAATCATGGGTTGCAAATTAATTATTAAGGCAAATTTTCATACCATTTCAAAGTTAAAAATTGTTGGAGTTTAGATGAATCTTTCTAAAACTATTCGTTCGTTTTTTGCCACTGTTATAGTTGGTATAGAAGTTGATAATAAGTCTTGCATTATTGCTTCTAAATTTTATAAAAATGGTAAAAATATAGACACTCAAACAAAAGAGTTTAAAACTATACCAGGAGAACTTCCAGCACAAGCAGTAAGATATGTCAAAAAGATTCGTACAAAAAATCCCTTCACATATATCTCTACTCTCTCATCATCAATAATACAAGGTGCAATTCATAACGAAAAGGAAGTGGAGTTTGAAAAATACGGTATAAATCCAAATGAAATAGTTCAAAAAAATCAAAATTCTTGGCTTGTTTATGTCTCTAAAGATGGTATTGCAGAGACAAAAAAGAGATTTTTAAAACTAGGTGCTGATTTTATTATTTCCCCATTTATGGTTTTGTATTATCTATCAAAAAATATATTTCAAGATTCTTGCAAACTTTATATTCTTTTTCAGCGTTCAAATATTACCATGATTGTTACTAATAAAAATGAAGGAGTGCTATTTGGTGGATATTATGTGCTAGATAGCGAGATAGATTCTGAACTAAAAGTAGTTGAAAATACATATAACTTTGATGATGAAGATGATTTATCTTCTGGAATCCAAGATGAATTAAGCGATGTAGATGGAATTGATTTTAGTCATAATGGTAGCGATGAAGAGTTAATTGAGGTTTTAAAGGGAGATGATTCTGATTTTGATAGTAGCGATGAATCAAGCGGGGAAGATAATAGTGGGGATGATTTAAATGATTATGCGAGAGTTACTACTGCTTCTAAGTTTATACAAACTGCCTTAAATGAATTTTATAATAATGAATTGTATAAAAGTGAATTTATAAATGATATAGTTGTCTTTAATCCTCACAATATAGAAGAAGAAACACTAAAGCAAATAGAAAATATAACCATGTTAGAAGTTAGGATTGAAGAGTGTAATATTTCTGAAGTTTTGGCAAATTTGGGCTATGAATCTTATAAATACTTTGATGAAAAGGGGCAAGTATGAAAAATTATAGCTTTACCCCACCTATTAAAAAAACAATATTCAAAAAAGTAACACGTATCTGGTGGGGATATATATTTTTGACATTATTTATATTCTTTGGATTCGTGGTAATGTTAAAGATTCAAGCGCATTTTATGATTAAGCATACTGAAGAAGCATTGAAGATTCAAAGTGTGTTGCTAAATGATATCAAAACAATACAAGAAAATCTAGCACATGAACAAGAAAAAGTGTATTTTGGTGAGTTTTTGGTAACGCAAAATAAACTATTGCAAGATAGTATAGAAAATTTATTTGATTTAATACCAGAGCAAATAACTCTAAATAAGATACAAATGGAACAATATCAGCTAACATTATATGGAACAACGCCTTCAAAGCAGATATATACATTTTTGCTTGAAGTGCCACTTAGATCTATTTTTACGCAAAGTAGGGCTGATTTTTATACTTTACCAAATGGTTGGTATAACTTTGTTTCAGTTAGTAAGCTTCAAGCAGACCAAACAAATATGACTAATACAGAGCAAAAAGAGAAGCAATGAGAGCATTTTTCGCACAGATAGATTGGATTAGGAATACATTCTTTTTTGTATTTTATTTTTTCTTGGTTGTTGGAATCTTTCTTGGAGTAGTAAAGCCACAGCTAGATTCGTTTAGAAACACGAATGCAAAATATAGAAAGGAACTATTTGTAGTAAAGCAAATAGAAGAGCAAAAAAGAGCAGAAATACAGAGGCTAGAGGAATATAAGGCTAATAATAATTCTGTATTAGGTATGTTTAATGATAAGCTAACAAAACAAGATATAGAAGATAAGCTTGCAATTTATTTTAATACTTCTGGTATTGTAGCTGATGGAGCACCGCTAATTGAGGGAAATTATTATAAACAAAGATATGTAGTTAGCGGACAACTAAAAGATATAAATACATTTAGAGAAGCATTAAATTTAACAAAACAGCTAAATGGTTTAGCAAGATTTAGTTTCCCAATACACATAGAAAGAGAGGGAGAGATGCTCACATTCTCATTTAGGCTTGATGTGTATTATCTGCCAAATTAATCTTTATTTTGTGCTTCTAAAAGCTCTTTATGTTGTTTGTCTAACTTATAACTAAAATACACAAACACCGCCCATAACGATGCTGGTAACCACCCTATTAGTGTTATTTGTAATAATAAACATAAGATTCCTTGAAATGGCTTCCCCATAAAGAAAAATGACAAAAATGGTATAAAAATACATAAAAATATCAAGTAAAACTCCAAAAATAAAATTCACAAATTTTATTTTCTCTTTTGTTGAAAGTCAAATTCACTTATACAACTATAATAATTACAATATGTATATTTAAATTATTTAATTATTTATATAGATATATCTACGATAAATTAGTAGTTATTAGTATATATTTTATTTTTAGTATTTATAAAAATATAAATACATATTGTGTTTATAAAAATATCTACTATAATCTCATTAAATTTTTTAAAAAGTATTACAAATGAGTAATATTTTAGGATTCCCACGAATCGGACAAAATAGAGAGTAAAAAAGCGTTGGAGAGCTTTTGGAATGGTAAGTGTAGTGAGGGTGAATTAGAAGAAGTCGCAAAGTCTTTAAGGGCAAAGCACTGGGAGCTACAAAAAGACTTAGATTATGTGTGTGAATGATTTTAGTTTGTATGATAATGTGCTAGATTTAGCCTGTGCACTAAATGCAAAGCCAAAGAGGTTTGAATATCTAAATGGGTTAGAAGGATACTTTGCAATGGCTAGAGGGCATAATATAGGCGTAGCATGTGAGATGACAAAATGGTTTAATACAACTACCACTATAAAGATAGAGGAGCTAATCGCACTTGAAGCACTCTTTAAAGGAGGGGTAGATTCTAAAATATAAGAATTTTTAGAAGCTAACAAGCGTATAAATATATCTCGTGCCAATTCAGATAAAACGCACAATAAAGCAATAAGAGAGCGTGTAAGTGCTTATAGTATTAATAAAAGAGAGCTACCATTTGAATCTCGCATAAAGATTTAAAAAGAAGCGTTTAATTTACCACCTTTGTCCACAACTACGATTTGTTCATTCCCACAAATACAAGAGATTCGAGCATTGCGTTTGAAGTTTAAAAAGGGAGAGATTACAGAATCTGCTTATAAAGATGGCATAAAAGAATATATAAAAGATTGTGTAAGCTTTCAAGAAGAAGTAGGTTTAGATGTGCTTGTGCATGGAGAGTCAGCGCGAAACGATATGGTGGAGTATTTTGGTAAGCAGTTAGAGGGCTTTGTATTTAGCAAAAATGCGTGGGTGCAAAGCTATGGAAGCAGATGTGTAAAGCCACCAATTATCTTTGGTGATGTAGAGCGTCTTAAGCCTATGACGCTAGAGTGGATTACATACGCACAAAGTCTAACAAAAAAGATTCTAAAAGGAATGCTAACAGGTCCTGTAACGATACTTAATTGGAGCTTTGTTAGAGATGATTTACCTAGAAGCGAGGTGTGCAGACAAATAGCCATAGCACTTGCTGATGAGATAGATGATTTACAAAATGCAGGGATAAAAATCATACAAGTTGATGAAGCAGCATTTAAAGAGGGTTATCCACTAAGAGATGAAAATATAAAAACTTATGAATCTTGGGCGTTAGAGTGCTTTAAACTTGTAACTGCCATTGCAAAAGCTAACACACAAATTCACACACATATGTGTTATAGCGAGTTTAACGACATTATTAAAACCATTGACGCACTTGAATGCAGATGTCATAAGCATTGAGACTACAAGAAGTGGAAATGAGTTATTAAAAGTCTTTAAACAAGTTGGCTACACACATGAATTAGGTTCGGGCGTATATGATATTCATAGTCCTAGAATCCCAAGCGTAGAAGAAATTGAGATTCAAATAAAAGCCTTGCTTGAAGTCTTACCACAAGAGCAGTTATGGATAAATCTAGATTGTGGGTTAAAGACGCGTAAGTGGGAAGAAGTAAAGCCAAGCTTAAAAAACATAGTAGAAGCAGTAAGAAACATAAGGCAGAGGAGGTCGTATGTCTAGCGTAGATGTGGCTTTAGAATCTATTGTAAACAAGATTCATTCCAAAGATAGGTTTTTGAGTTTAGAGATAAACCCAAGCTTAAGTGCAAAGATTGAAGAAAACACCATAAATGAGCTAAGAGAGCTTTATAACATTGATGCATTTGTGGTTACAGATTCTCCTATAGCGCGTTTTAAGCCCTCATCTATTTTTAGTTCATTAAAGTTCCAAAATGCTTTGCAAAAGCCAGTGATTTGTACACTATCTATGAGAGATAGAAACTCTTTGGTTTTGTGTGGCGATATTTTGGGGGTTAATGAACTTGGACTTAGAGCATTTTTGATACTTACTGGAGATTGATTTAAAAATACTGACTGCAAGAGTACTAAGAGTGTCTTTGAGGGTAATTCTCTAAAACTTGCTAGTATTATAGATAATCTAAATTTAGGCATAGCACTTAATGGCAAAGAATTAAAAGAAAAAGTAAAAAAGATTTATAATTTTTTTGTGATTAATTCGTATGCTAACAATAAAGATACACTTATAAACAAAATAGACAAAAAACTAAGCACACATAGCATTGATGCACTATTTACGCAGCCAGTATATTGTAGAAGAAGTGTAGAATTTTTGTTAAAGACACTAGATAGGGCAAATGATAAGCATAGCACAAATACGGCTCTTGTGCTTGGATTATTTCCAATGCTAAGCTGTAAAACAGCCATTTTTTTGCGTGATAAACTACCTGGTGTATATCCCAAACCTTTGGATAAAAAACTAGAATCTGCATCATCACAAGGCAGAAAAGAGGAGAAAAAAGTGGGTTTAGAATTATCTTTGAATCTTTTTGAGAGATTGCAAAAAGTGCATAATAAATTCCATTTAATGAGTAAGAATCCTAGTGTTTTTAAGGCATTTGTATGATTTGGGTTTTTATAATTTTGCAAACTTTTTAAATTAGGATTACATTATGCGAAGCGATATTATTAAAAAGGGTTATGAGCGGGCGCCTCATAGGAGCTTATTGCGTGCTACTGGGCTAAAAGATTCTGACTTTAACAAGCCCTTTATTGGTGTAGCAAATAGTTATATTGACATAATTCCGGGGCATTTTTTCTTAAACAAATACGCACAAATTGTAAAAGAAGAAATAAGAAAGGCTGGTGGCGTGCCTTTTGAGTTTAACACAATTGGTGTAGATGATGGCATAGCTATGGGGCATGGTGGTATGCTCTACTCACTTCCTAGTCGTGAGCTAATAGCTGACTGCATAGAATCTGTAATGAACGCACACGCATTAGATGCGATGATTTGTATTCCAAACTGCGATAAAATCGTGCCTGGAATGCTTATGGGAGCATTAAGGGTAAATGTGCCTACAATCTTTGTAAGTGGTGGTCCAATGTTAGCAGGAAAGCTAGAAGATGGCACGATACTAGATCTAAACTCTGCATTTGAGGCAGTAGGAGCGTATGCAAGTGGCAAGATTGATGAAAAAAGATTACATGAGATAGAGTGCAATGCATGTCCTGGTGGGGGGAGTTGTAGCGGTATGTTTACAGCAAACTCTATGAATACGCTATGTGAAGCCATGGGTGTGGCACTAGAGGGTAATGGCACGATACCAGCACTTACAAAAGAGAGAGAAGAGTTACTAAGAAAGGCAGCAAGAAGGATTGTGGAAATCGCTTTGAGTGAGGAAAAAAGTGAGAAATTTAGATTTAGAAACATCTTAAACAAAAAAGCTATCACAAATGCCTTTGTCGTGGATATGGCAATGGGTGGAAGCACAAATACCGTGCTTCATATGCTAGCCATTGCTAAAGAAGCTGAAGTAGAGTTTGATTTAAATAACATTAATGAAATAGCTAAAAATGTAGCCCATATCGCTAAAATTGCCCCAGCACTAAGTAGTGTGCATATGGAAGATATAAATAGAGCAGGCGGTGTATCAGCAGTAATGCACGAAGTGGCTAAGAGAAATTCGTCTCTTGTACAATCTTTGAATGATTTCAGCGGCTCGACTTCAGTCATTTGCGATAAGCAAACTCCTTTGTCTTGCCTTGAAAAACATCCAAATCTTATACAAGATACTAGAATTTCAGATAACCTCCAAGAAAATCTCCAAAATTTACACAGCCACACTGCAAATACTGGAATTTGTGGAGAGGGTTTAGAAAACAAAAGCTCCATTTTACACCTTGATGCTTTAACAATCACAGGCGAAAGCTTAGGAGAACGCATAGCAAACGCACAAATTAGCGATACTTCTATCATTCGCACTAATGAAAATGCCTACTCACAAGTTGGGGGACTAAAGATTCTATTTGGCAATCTGTGCGAACAGGGTGCTGTGCTAAAGGTAGCAGCAGTCGCTGAATCTATGAAAGAATTTGTAGGTACTGCAGTGTGCTTTAACTCCCAAGAAGAAGCAATCAAGGGAATTGCAGGAGGCAAGGTAAAGGCAGGCAATGTCGTAGTTATCCGCTATGAAGGACCAAAGGGAGGTCCAGGAATGCAAGAAATGCTAAGCCCAACAAGCCTTATTATGGGAATGGGCTTAGGAGAAAGTGTGGCATTAATCACTGATGGACGCTTTAGCGGTGCGACGCGTGGAGCATGTATCGGACACATAAGCCCAGAAGCAGCTGAAGGGGGGCTTATAGCACTCATTGAAGATGGCGATAGAATTTCTATTTCTGTTTCTAATGGAATATTAGAATTGCTTGTGGATTCTAAAGTTATAGAATCTCGCAAAGCAAAATGGAAGCCGATAAAAAAAGAGATAAAAAGTAAGTGGCTTAAACGCTACTCACTGCTTGTAAGTAATGCAGCAAATGGTGCGGTGCTAAAGACGGAACTTTAGTATTATTTTGTTTTTTGTGTTGTGATTAGTTCTTCTTCTTTTAGCTCTTTTAGGATTCGTGCAACAGCTTCTCTTGCACTTCCTATATTGTGTGCTATACATTCTTGTGTGCAAACTACGACATTATCTCTAGTATATATTTTAAAACAATCTATGAAGCCATTGCTAAAAATATAGAAAAGAATTTGGCACTCTTGATTAAAATCAAAAAATATTGATACACTTTTGCAAAATTATTGCGGAGGCAGTTTTTGAATGTTTTGATTTATGGTTTTGGTTGGACTGGTAGAGCATGTTTGCATTTGTTGGAATCTTTTGGGATTTCGTGCAAGATTATTGATGATAGTTTAAATGTTGTGCATGATAAGTTTGTAAGCTTAGATAGTGTAGATGATTTTGATTTAATTTTAATTGCAGTTAGCAATAAACAAAATGTGATAGATTCGATAAATAACAAGATTTTAGCTGCGGGGGGGGGGGGATTATAAGGTAAAAAATATCTCCCTTGATGGCTATAGAAAATCACAAGTAAAATTTTTTATAGAATATTATAAGTATAAGAACTATCTTTTAGAATCTCTTTTTAGTGATGACTTTTGCTTGAGTGGGTTTGCAGAAGTTTTTGAAAATATAAAAGTTAAACATAAGCAATTTTTAAAAGATAAGGCCAAAGATGATTATAATCGCCGTCTAGCTTTGGATAAGATAAATCCTAATTTAAGTGTATTTAGTAAGATGTATCAAGGAGCTAGTGGAAGATTATTTGATTTTGATGATGGGGATTCTGGTTCTTTTTTACTTGTTAATTATCCGGGTGTTATGCTAAATGCTTTTGGCGATACTTCTGATATGAATTTGTTTTTAAAAGAAGAAATTGACTTTGTATCTTTAAAAAATAGAAACAAGGATACTAAATTAGTCGTTCTTTTTGGGGCTTGCACTATAAGGGGAGGGCAGTGCGAAGAGGCATTTGTTGTGAAATATTTAAAAGAAATGCTAGATTCAAACTTTATAGTGCTAAATTGTGGGCTATCTGCTGTTACTTGGGAGAATTTTTTATTTTTTAATACATTTTTGTATCCTCTATTTCCTGATATTGTAGTAAATTTGTGTTTTACAGAGATTATTTTGTGTCAATATAATTGTGATGTGTGTTTGAAAACTTATCAAATACCATATAGTCCAACTTATGAGCTTAAGTTAGGGGATAGAGAAGATAGTGTGTATTCTTACTATCAAATGACAATAAGTGGTAAGCAGAATTTCAAAAATCCAAATATAAACAAAGATGATATTTTTGAAGCACTAGATATTAGGCTATTGCAGTTTTCTAATATGGTGGCTTCTTATGGTGGGAGGTTTTATGCAGTAATTCACCCATTTTTGCATTTAAAGAAATCTTGGAGCAAGGAAGAGAAGTGGGCTTATGTGTTCCATGATAAGCAAAATCCCGGAGTATATAATGGGTGTGAGGATTTACAAGAATTGGTTTATGAGTTTTTGCAAAGAAAGAGACAAATAAATATTTATAATTCAAATGATTATATAAAAGATTCTAAAGAGACACTTTTTAAAGATTGGATTCATATTAATGAATCTATGGCTAAAAAGTTAGCAGAGTATATTTTTACAATAATAAAGGAGTAAGTAATGAATGTAGTAAAGAGTCTGTTTGATAGTATTGGTAGAAGTGATTTAACAGAAGATATGGATAATTTGTTGGATAATGGACTTATAGATTCTATGGATATTATCGCATTTTTGGAGGCTGTTGAGAAGCATTATAAAAAAGACTTTGATGAGAGTTATATTGAAGTAGAATATTTTCAAAACTTCCACACTATACAAGAAATGCTTGATAGAGCTATGAAATAAAAAGAATTACAATTAATATGTAGACAAATATTATATAAAAACTAAGCCTTTCAAAGATATTTGTGGTAATAAGAAAAGACTCCT